>NZ_JBFAPG010000003.1:0-46932 GCF_040675595.1 Micromonospora sp. NPDC049580 | reverse complement strand
AGTTATTGCCAATCTCCGTCCCATTTGTCGGCAATAACTTCATGATCAACGCGGTCCCAGGGGGCCGGGGGTTACTGGGTGGGGATGTCGCGGGTTTGGAAGGTGCGTAGGGCCAGGGCCAGGAGGGCTGCCGTGATCACCGTCAGGGCCGCCAGGGGGGTGGCCGTCCAGTTGTCGCCCAGGACCTGGGGGGTGTGCGTGAACGGGGAGACGTCCAGCGCCCACTGGCTCAGCTTCAGCACCGCGCCGATCTGACCGAGCAGCAGGCAGCCGGCGAGAACGGCCCAGGCCGCCGCGGAGAACCGGGGCAGCCAGCCCACCAGCAGCGCGGCGAGCCCGGCGAGCACCCACACCGCCGGCACCTGGGCCAGCCCCGCGCCGAGCAGCCGGGGCAGCTCACCACCGACGTCGCCCACGCTGAGGCCGTACGACAGCCCGGTCGCGAGCCCCGCCACGGCCAGCACCACCACCGGGCCGAGCAGCGCGAAGAGCAGGTGCGCCGCCAGCCAGCGGGACCGGCTCACCGCCGTGGCGAGCAGCGGTTCGGCCCGCCCGGCGGTCTCCTCGGCCCGCGCCCGCAGCGCCGCCTGGATGCCGTACCCGGCGGCGGCCAGCGCGGTCAGGCTCAACGAGCTTCCGAGGTACGCCTCGGCCAGGGCCGACGTGCCGCCCAGACGGGCCAGGATCTCGGCGAACTGCTGGTTGCCCTGCACCGCGTCGCCGGCCGCGTCCGCCGCGCCACCCAGCACCAGACCGAGCAGCCCGAAGCCGACCGTCCAGCCGAGCAACGGGCCCCGGTGCAGTCGCCAGGCCAGCCCGAACGGGCCGGCCAGCCGCGGACCCGCGGTGGCCGGGCCGAGCCGCGGCGGCAGCACCCCCGCGCCGAGGTCCCGGCGCACCGAGACGGGGTACGCGACGAGCGCGACCACCGCGGCGAACAGCACCAGCAGCAGCAGCACCCACCAGTGGTCACCGGCGAAGGCCCGCCCCCGGGGCGCCCAGCCCAGCGGCGAGACCCAGCTCAGCCATTCGGTCTTTCCACCGGTGCCGCCGGACCCTCCGGCGTCGCCCGCCAGCCGCAGCACGAAGGCCAACCCGAGCACCCCCAGGGCGATGCCGCGCGCGCCGCCGGCGCTCTCGGTGAGCTGCGCGGCCAGACCGCCGACCGTGGCGAAGGCGACGCCGGTGAGCGCCAAGCCGGCACCGAAGAGCAGCGAACCCGCGCCGGGCAGACCCGCGGCGACCAGGCCGCCGGCGGTGAGCAGGCCGAGCAGCACATTCGCGGCGTACGTCACCAGCAGCGCCGCGGTCAGACCGGCGTACCGGCCGAGGACCGTCGCGCCGAGCAACTCCCGCCGGCCGGCCTCCTCCTCGGTGCGGGTGTGCCGCACCACCGTCAGCAGGCTGGCCAACGCGGCGAACACCATCAGCAGGCCGGCCCGCTGGACGGTGAGCGCGCCGACGCTGTCGCCGAACACCGGGCCGAGCAGCGCGACGATCGACGGGTTGCTCGCCGTGCTCGCCACGTACGCGGCCCGCTCGGCGGCGGTCGGGTACAGCTCGGCGTACGTGCCGGCGTAGCTGGCCGGCAGCACGGCCAGCAGGAGGATCCAGATCGGCAGCACGACCCGGTCCCGCCGCAGGATCAGCCGCACCAGGTGCCGGGTGCCGGTGAGGGCGGTCATGACCGCACCTGCTCGGGCTGGTAGTGCCGCAGGAACAGCTCCTCCAGCGTCGGCGGTTGGCTGGTCAGGCTGCGTACGCCGATCTCGGTGAGCCGACGCAGCGCGGCGTCCAGCGCGGCGTTCTCCACGTCGAAGCGCACCCGCTGCCCGTCCACCCGCAGGTCGTGTACCCCGCCGAGCTGACCCAGCCCGTCCACCGGGCCGGTCACTTCGGCCTCGATCGAGGTGCGTCGCAGGTGCCGAAGCTCGCTCAGGGTGCCGGTCTCCACGTCCCGCCCGTTGCGGATGATCGTCACCCGGTCACAGAGCGCCTCCACCTCGGCCAGGATGTGGCTGGAGAGCAGCACGGTGCGACCGTCGGCCTTGGCCCGGCGCACCCAGTGCTGGAAGACCTCCTCCATGAGCGGGTCCAGGCCGGAGGTCGGCTCGTCCAGGATGAGCAGTTCGACGTCCGACGCGAGGGCGGCCACCAGGCCGACCTTCTGCCGGTTGCCCTTGGAGTACGCCCGGCCCTTCTTGCGGGGGTCCAACTCGAAGGAGTCGAGCAGTTCGGCTCGGCGGGCCGGGTCGAGGCCGCCGCGCATCCGGCCGAGCAGGTCGATGACCTCGCCGCCGGAGAGGTTGGGCCAGAGCGTCACATCGCCTGGCACGTACGCCAGCCGGCGGTGCAGGGCCACCGCGTCGCGCCACGGGTCACCGCCGAGCAGTCGGACGTCCCCCGCGTCCGTCCGCAGCAGGCCGAGCAGGGCCCGGATGGCGGTCGACTTGCCGGCGCCGTTCGGGCCGAGGAAGCCGTGCACCTCGCCGGCGCGGACGGTCAAATCGAGACCGTCCAGCGCCCGGGTCCGGCCGAAGGTCTTGACCAGGCCGGACACCTCAATCGGAGTTTCCATATCTCGGAAGCTACACTCGTTTCACAAAGTTGTGAAGACAGTGAGAGTCGGTGCACCATCGGTGCCCACGAACCGCGCAGGGAGGGACCGCCATGGCAGCCGACGACGGCCACGACCCCGTGCACCTCTTCGTCGAACGGATGGCCCTCACGTTCGCCGAGGTCGGCTTCCCACGGATGGCCGCCCGGGTGTTGTTCACCGTGATGAGCGCCGACGACCCCCTGACGGCCGCCGAGATCGGCGAGCGGCTCGGGGTCAGCGCGGCGGCGGTCAGCGGCGCGGTCCGCTATCTCACCCAGTTCGGCATGCTGATCCGCGAGCCCGTCCCCCGGTCCCGCCGCGATCGCTACCGGATGCCGGACAACCCCTGGTACGAGGGGACCATCACCAAGACCGCGATCTACAAGACGTTCATCGACGTGGCCAGCTCCGGGGTGGACGCCCTCAACGGCCCGCAGACGCCGGCCGGCGAACGGGTGGCCGAGATGCGCGACTTCTTCATCTTCGTGCAGGAGGAAATCGACTCGCTGGGCGAGCGCTGGCGGATCCGCCGGGCCCAGACCGGCCATCTGCGCCCCGGCGACGGCTGACCGGCCGGGTCAGGCCGAGCTGCCCCAGCGGGCCTGCTCCAGCAGCTCCACCGCACGGCCCCGCGACTCCTGGTCGTCGGAGCGGAGCAGCGTGGTCGCCTCGTCGACCGCGTCGGTGAGCCGCCGCCACTGCGTGTCGCGCTCCCGAACCAGGTCCGACTGGGCGGCCAACTGCCGGGTCTTCACCCACAGCTCGACGAAGACCGACACCTTGGCCCGCAGCACCCACGGGTCGAACGGCTTGGTCAGGTAGTCCACCGCACCCACCTGGTAGCCGCGGAGCGCGAGCTGGGCGTCCCGGTCGGCGGCGGTGAGGAAGATGATCGGCACGTGCCGGGTCCGCTCCCGGCGCTTGATGTGGCTGGCCGTCTCGAAGCCGTCCATGTCCGGCATCTGCGCGTCCAACAGGATCACCGCGAAGTCGTCCACCAGCAGCTGCTTGAGCGCCGCCTCGCCGCTCTCCACAGCCACCGACTGAACCGGCAGGCCCTGGAGGATCGCCTCCAGCGCCATCAGATTCTCGCGGCGGTCGTCCACGAGCAGCGCCTTGGCCATCTGGGTCACGAAGTCTCCTCGGTCCGGCCGCCGCTGATCCAGGACGACATCAACTCGATCAGGTCATCCAGGTCGACCGGCTTGGTGATGTAGTCGCTTCCTCCGGCCGCGAGCGCGGACTCGCGGTCACCCGGCATCGCCTTCGCGGTCAGGAAGACGACCGGAAGGTCGGCGAACCGGTGGTTACGGCGGATCTGGCGGGTCGTCTCGTATCCGTCCTGGTCCGGCATCATGGCGTCCATCAGCACGATGTCCACCTCCGGGTGCTCGGCCAACAGGCGGACGCCGTCCGCCCCGTTGTCCGAGTACAGCACGGTCATGCCGTGCAGCTCCAACGCGCTGGTCAGAGCGAAGACGTTGCGGACGTCGTCGTCCACGATCAGCACGGTGGCGCCGTCCAACTGACGGGTGGCCGGCGCCTCCGGCCGCGCCGGCAGCAGCTCCAGCGGCGGCATCAACAGCGACGACGGCAGGCCGGCACGCTGCGGTGACGGCGACTGGGGCGCGACCACCGCGTCCGGAGCGAGGACCTGCGGCACGAACAACGTGAACGTCGAACCCTGCCCGGGCGCCGACGACACCGTGATGGTGCCACCGATCAGCCGGGCCAGGTCACGGCTGATCGACAGCCCCAGGCCGGTGCCGCCGTAGCGGCGGCTGGTCGTGCCGTCCGCCTGCTGGAACGCCTCGAAGATGATCGACAGCTTGTCGTCGGAGATGCCGATGCCGGTGTCGATCACCGTGAAGGCGATCACCTGCTGGGCGTTGGTCAGCGCCGGCACGTCGAAGACCGCGTTCTCGGCCGCCGGGGCGATCCGCAACGTCACCGCGCCGTTGTCGGTGAACTTCACCGCGTTCGAGAGCAGGTTGCGCAGGATCTGCTGCAACCGCTGCGCGTCGGTGACCAACGCCGGCGGCAGATCCTTGCTGACCCGTACCTGGAAGTCGAGGTTCTTCTCCTCGGCCTGCGGCGCGAACGCCTGCTCGACGTAGCCGCGGATCTCCGCGAAGCGGATCTCGGTGGGCTCGACGTCCATCCGGCCGGCCTCGATCTTGGACAGGTCCAGGATGTCGTCGATCAGCGAGAGCAGGTCCGAGCCGGCACTGTGGATGGTCCGGGCGAACTCGATCTGCTTCGGGTTGAGGTTCTGCTCCGAGTTCTCGGCCAGCAGCCGGGCCAGCAACAGCAGCGAGTTCAGCGGCGTACGCAGCTCGTGGCTCATGTTGGCCAGGAACTCCGACTTGTACGCCGAGGCCCGCGTGAGCTGCTGCGCCTTCTCCTCCAGGCCGAGCCGGGCCAGCTCGATCTCCCGGTTCTTGGTCTCGATGTTGCCCTTCTGTTCGGAGAGCAGGGTGGCCTTCTCCTCCAGCTCGGCGTTGGTGCGCTGCAACTCCGCCGACTGCTCCTGCAACTCGTGCGCGAGCCGCTGCGACTGGGCCAGCAGCTCCTCCGTACGCCGGTTGGCCTGGATGGTGTTGACCGCGATGCCGATGGTGAGCACCAGCCGCTCCAGGAACGACAGGTGCAGCTCGGAGAAGGCGGCCACGCTGGCGAACTCGATCACCCCGAGCAGCTCCCCCTCGAACAGCACGGGGAGCACCACCAGGTCGGACGGGGGCGTCTCCGCCAGGCCGGAGCGCAGCGTGAGGCGGCTGTTCGGGGAGGCGCTGACCCGGATCGTCCGGCGCGAAAGGGCGGTCTGGCCGACCAACCCCTCACCCGGCCCGAAGGTGACGTCGTGCCCGCGTGCCACATACCCGTACGACGAGGTCAAGCGCAGCCGCATGCTGCCGTCGGTGTCGTCGGCCAGGAAGAAGGCGCCGAGCTGGGCGTCGACCAGCGGGGTCACCTCGGTCATGATCATGCGGCAGACCTCGACCAGGTCCCGCTGGCCCTGCAACAGGCCGCCGATGCGGGCCAGGTTCGAGTCCAACCAGCCCTGCTCGGCGTTCTTCTTGGTCGTCTCCCGGAGGGTGACGATCATCTGGTTGATGTTGTCCTTCAGCTCGGCGACCTCGCCCTGCGCCTTGACCGCGATCCGCTGGGTCAGGTCGCCGCGGGTCACCGACGTGGACACCTGGGCGATGGCCCGCAGCTGGGTGGTCAGCGTCGAGGCGAGCTGGTTGACGTTCTCGGTGAGGTCGCGCCAGGTGCCGGAGACACCCTTGACCTGCGCCTGACCGCCCAGCTTGCCCTCGATGCCGACCTCGCGGGCCACCCGGGTCACCTCGTCGGCGAACGACGAGAGCTGATCGACCATCGTGTTGACCGTCGACTTCAGCTCCAGGATCTCGCCCTGCGCGTCCACGGTGATCTTCTGGCTCAGGTCGCCCTTCGCCACTGCGGTGGTCACCGAGGCGATGTTGCGGACCTGGCTGGTCAGGTTCGACGCCATCGAGTTCACGTTGTCGGTCAGATCCCGCCACGTGCCGCTGACGCCCTTCACCTGGGCCTGACCGCCGAGCTTGCCCTCGGTGCCCACCTCACGGGCCACCCGGGTCACCTCGTCGGCGAACGACGAGAGCTGATCCACCATCGTGTTGACAGTCGACTTCAGCTCCAGGATCTCGCCCCGCGCGTCCACCGTGATCTTCTGCGACAGGTCACCCTTGGCCACCGCCGTGGAGACCTGCGCGATGTTGCGCACCTGGGCGGTCAGGTTCGAGGCCATCGAGTTGACGTTGTCGGTCAGGTCCCGCCAGGTGCCGGCGACCCCGCGCACCTGGGCCTGGCCGCCCAGCTTGCCCTCGGTGCCCACCTCACGGGCCACCCGGGTCACCTCGTCGGCGAACGACGACAACTGGTCCACCATCGTGTTGACAGTCGACTTCAGCTCCAGGATCTCGCCCCGCGCGTCCACCGTGATCTTCTGCGACAGGTCACCCTTGGCCACCGCCGTGGTCACCGAGGCGATGTTCCGCACCTGGCTGGTCAGGTTCGACGCCATCGAGTTCACGTTGTCGGTCAGGTCCCGCCACGTACCGCTGACGCCCTTGACCTGGGCCTGACCGCCCAGGTTGCCCTCGGTGCCCACCTCACGGGCCACCCGGGTCACCTCGTCGGCGAACGACGACAACTGGTCGACCATCGTGTTGACGGTGTTCTTCAGCTCCAGGATCTCGCCCTGGGCGTCGACGGTGATCTTCTGCGACAGGTCACCCTTCGCCACGGCGGTGGAGACCTGGGAGATGTTGCGGACCTGGCTGGTCAGGTTGCCGGCGAGCTGGTTGACGTTCTCGGTGAGGTCCCGCCAGGTGCCGGAGACGCCACGCACCTGCGCCTGACCGCCGAGCTTGCCCTCAATGCCCACCTCACGGGCCACCCGCGTCACCTCGTCGGCGAACGACGACAACTGGTCCACCATCGTGTTGACGGTGTCCTTCAGCTCCAGAATCTCGCCCTGCGCCGCCACGGTGATCTTCTGCGAGAGGTCACCGCGCGCGACAGCCGTGGAGACCTGCGCGATGTTGCGGACCTGGGCGGTCAGGTTCGACGCCATCGAGTTGACGCTGTCGGTCAGGTCCTTCCAGGTGCCGGCCACGTTCGGCACCTCGGCCTGGCCGCCCAGCTTGCCCTCGGTGCCCACCTCGCGGGCCACCCGGGTCACCTGCTCGGCGAAGAGCCGCAGCGTGTCGGTGAGGTAGTTCATCGTCGCGGCCAACTCGGCGACCTCACCGCGCGCGCCGACCGTGATCTTCTGCGACAGGTCGCCCTTGGCCACCGCCGTCGCCACCTGCGAGATCGACCGCACCTGGCCGGTCAGGTTCGACGCCATGGTGTTCACCGAGTCGGTGAGGTCCTTCCAGGTGCCGGCGACGCCCCGGACGTCGGCCTGGCCGCCCAGCTTGCCCTCGGTGCCCACCTCACGGGCCACCCGGGTCACCTCGTTGGAGAACGACGAGAGCTGGTCGACCATCGTGTTCACGGTGCGCCCGATGCGCAGGTACTCACCGCGCAGCGGCCGACCGTCGATCTCCAACGCCATGTGCTGGGACAGGTCGCCGTCCGCAACCGCCACGATGACGCGGGCGATCTCGGTGGTGGGCCGGCCCAGGTCGTCGATCAGCGAGTTGATCGCCCGCTGCCCCTCCGCCCAGGAGCCGTCCAGCCCCTCGTCGTCGAGTCGCTCGGTGAGCCGGCCGTCCCGACCGACGATCCGGCTGATCCGCCGCAGGTCCAGGTACTGCCGCTCCTGGAGCGAGACCACCTCGTTGAAGGCGTCCGCCACCTCGCCGGCCTTGCCGGCACGGCGGGGCAGCCGGACCTTCAGGTCACCGCGACCGATCCGTCGCAGCGCCTCGGTCAATTCACCGAGGAGCGCCTCGTGGTCGGGCGCGGACGGATCCGCGACCGACTGCTTCGCCGTGGTCATCATTCCTCGCTCAACTCGGGGGCCCGTGCCCGTACGGACACACCGGCACCCCATATTGTGCCCGCGCGCGCCGCAGTGCCAGGGTGCGCGACCCGCCGGGCGACCCTGGTGGCCTCCGCGATCCCCCCGGCGACGCCCAACCCGGCACAGACCTCGCCGAGTGGCGCTGCTCACCGTGACATCTCGTGGCCGGGCTCCCGCCGTGCCCGCCGCCACGCGACCCACCGCACTCCGCCGACCGGCGTCCGTTCCGCCGATCGCGCATCGGCTTGGCACCCGGCGGGGGAACGGTGGAGGATACGGGGGTGTCAGCCGAGGCGGGGGCCGCGACGGCCGGGGCCGGGAGCGGGGCCGTCCGGCGTGTCCGCCTGCCCGCCGACCGCCGTACGCCCGCCGCCGCCCGCGCGGTCGTCCGCTCCGTCCTCGCCGAGGCGCACCTGGACGACCTGGTCAACGAGGCGCTGCTGCTCACCACCGAGCTGACCACCAACGCCGTCGAGCACGCCGGCACCGAACTGGACATCGAGGTCGTCGCGGACGACGTCGGGCTCTCCGTGACCGTTTCCGACTTCGCGCCCAGCTCGGGCAACGACGAGCTGACCGTCGGCGCCCGCAACGACGCGACCGAGATCAACGAGGTCTCCGTACGTGGTCGCGGGCTGCTGCTCGTCGATCACTTCGCGAGCCGCTGGGGCACCACGTACCTTCCGACCGGCAAGGGCGTCTGGTTCCGGTTGGACCGGCCCGGGGCCGAGCCGGCGGCCGGGGCCAGCGCCGGCGGCACGTCGACGGCGGGCAACCCCGGGGCCGTCGACAGCTCGGCTCCGAGCGCCGGCGCGATGAGCGAACTCATGCAGACCGCCCCCGACGTGTACGCGGACGACCCACTGCCCGACTTCGCCGCCAGCCTGCTCAGCCGGGTCGCCGAGATGGTCGGCGCGGCCGGCGGCGCGATCCGACTGGACCGGGGCGACGGTCAGGGCCGACAGTTGTTGGCCCGTTTCGGCCGGCAGCCCCGCCCCGACAGCGAGCTGCTCCGGGTACCGCTGACGGTGCACCGCCCGTACGCCGGGGAGCTGGAGCTGGACGCCGCGCCGTCGGCGTACGCCCGGCCGCTGGCGGTGCTCACCGCCGAGCGCCTGTCGCTGCACCTGGAGAACGACCGGCTGCGCCGGGCGGACGTACGCCGGCAGGCGTGGCTGACGTTCCTGGCCGAGGCGAGCGAGCTGCTGGCCCAGTCGCTGGACGTCGAGCTGACCATGGCGCTGATCCCGCAGTTGGTGGTGCCCCGCCTCGGCCAGTGGTGCGCGGTGCACACCACCGACGAGTGGGGCCGGCTGCGGCTGGCGGCGGCCAGCCACGCCGACGAGTCGATGCTGCCGCAACTGCACAAGGTGCTGGCCGAGGCCGGCCCGGACTCGATCCAGGCCCGGCTGCGCGAGGCGTCCCGCAGCGCGGCGCAGATCCCGCTCGGCGGGCCGATGGAGGGTTTCGCGGTCCCGCTGATCGCCCGCGGCCAGCGGCTCGGCACCCTGGCGGTGGGCCGGCACCAACGGCACCGGCACGACCCGGACGAGGTGGCCGTTCTGGAGGACGTGGCCCGACGGGCCGCGCTGGCGATCGAGAACGCCCGCATCCACGCCGAGCGCCGACGGGTCGCGCAGACGCTCCAGCACTCCCTGCTGCCGCCCGTCCTGCCCGTGGTGGACGGCATCGGCTTCGCCGCCGAGTACGTGCCGACCGGCGACGACGCCGAGGTGGGTGGCGACTTCTACGACGTGGTGCCGCTGCCCGACGGGCGCTGGCTCGTGGTGATCGGGGACGTCTCGGGCAAGGGCGTCCAGGCAGCGGCGGTCACCGGGCTGGTCCGCGACGTGATCCGGGTGCTGGTCGGCGACGGCAAGCCGCTACCGGAGGCGCTGGCCCGGCTCAACGAGACGCTTGTCGAACGGGGTGGCGGCCGGTACTGCACGCTGGCCCTGGCGGCGGTCGGGCCGGGTGACGGTGACCGCCTGGACGTCTCCCTACACCTGGCGGGGCACGACCGGCCGGTGCTGCTGGCCGGTGGAGGCGGCGCCCGGTTCGTCGGCACCGGTGGCACGGCGCTGGGCCTGCTCGACACGATCACCTCCCCGACGGCGGAGATCACGCTCGCCCCGGGTGACTCGCTGATCTTCTACACCGATGGGGTCACCGAGCGGCGGCGCGGCCGGGAGCTGTTCGGCACCGACCGGCTGCGGGACGCGGCAGCGCCGTTGGCCGGCTACTCGGCGGACGTGGTCGCCGCCCGCCTACGCGCCGCCGCGATCAACTTCTCGGTCGAGCCGCCCCGGGACGACATCGCCGTGCTGGTGCTCCGCAACGACGCAGGCTGACGCCGACACCACCCGATCCCGGGTCACAGGCCGCCGGGGAGGCGGCCGGGGGCGAGGCGGTGCTCCGGGTCGAGGTGCTCCTTGGCGGCCTGCAGCCGGGCCAGGCCGGCCAGCTCACCCCAGAGGTCAACGGCCTGGCGCACCGCCGCGGGGGCGGAGACGACCACGCAGCGACCCTGTCGGGCCAGCAGCACGCCACGGACCGCGGCCAGGATGGATGCCACCCGGTCGGGTGCCACCGCGCCGGGCAGGGCTGCGTGCACCACGCCCAGCCCGGCCGAGCCCCGCACCGGCACGGGAGCGCCGGCCGCGTCCCGCAACGCGTAGACGGCGGCGTGGAGATCGCTGATCGGCACCTCCAGGCGTAGCGCGGTGTCGCCGGGCGCGAACGGGTAACGCCGCCACCACGGCGGGGCGGAGTGGGCGACCGTCGCCTCACCGTGCAGCAGCCCGACCAGCCGCTCAGCGCGCTCGGTGACCTCGGCCGGGCCACCCTCCAGCAGCACGACCAGGCTGCCCGCCCGGGACGGGGCGCTGGACCGGCCGGACATCGACGGGTGGCGCTCGCGGGCGGTGGCGGCGGGGTGGCCGGGCGGGTAGGCGGTGCGCGGCCTGGGCGGCCCGCCCGGCAGGTCCAGCTCGATGGCCGCCGGCTCCAGTCGGGCGGCGAGAATCGCGCGGACCAGGTCGTGGACCTCCAGCGGCGTCCACACCGGACGGGACACCCAGAGCCGACTGGCCGGCACCGGCTGCACCCGCAGGCTCGCCGAGACCAGCACGCCGAGGGCGCCCTGCGAGCCGCAGAGCAGCCGGGCCAGGTCGAGCCCGGGTACGCCACCGCCGGCGCTGACCAGCTCACCGTCTGCGCCCAGGTAGCGGACGCCGAGGAGCTGGTCGCACGGGCTGCCGTGGCGGTGCCGGAGCGGCCCGGCCTCCCCGGCGGCGAGCACCCCGCCCAGCGTCGCGCCGGGCGACGGGGCATCCATCGCGAGCCGCTGCCCGGTGCGCTCCAGAGTGGCCTGCACCGCCCGCAGCGGGGTGCCCGCACCCACCTCGGCCACCGGCGCGCCGACCGGCTCGTGGCCGATCCCCGCCAGCCGGCCGGTGTCGAGCATGATGTCGACCTGCGTGGGGGTGGCACCCCAGTCGATCTTCGTGCCGGCGCCCCGGGGCACCACCGCCAGGTCGTGCACGGCGGCCAGCCGCAGCACCTCGGCCGCGGCGTGCGGGCCACCGGGCACCGCCACCCAGCGGGCCGGACGCCCGGCGACCTCGTCGGCCGGGCCGGCGAGTCGGGCGAACGGCGGACCGCAGATCGCCGTCAGTCGCCGGGTGATCTCGAGGGCTCCGGACCGGCCGAGGGAACTCGCTGCTGCCGCCATGCCGGCTATCGTACATGTGTTCGAAAGCCGTGGTGATGGCCTTCGGGATGCCGCTGGTCCGGCGCGCGGGGTGAGCCGGCCGGTAACGTGGCCGCCGTGACCACCGAGACTGCCCCGCCCGCGGCGAAGCGGGTGCCCACCGAGCGCACCCACCACGGCGACACCGTCGTCGACGAGTACGCCTGGCTCGCCGCCAAGGACGACCCGGAGACGATCGCCTACCTGACCGCCGAGAACGCGTTCACCGAGGAGCGCACCGCGCACCTGGCCGCCCTGCGCGCGGAGCTGTTCGAGGAGACCCGCCAGCGGACCCGGGAGACGGACCTGTCCGTGCCCACCCGCAAGGGCGGCCACTGGTACTACACCCGGACGATCGAGGGCCAGCAGTACGGGGTGCACTGCCGGCGCGCGGTCCGCGACGGCGAGACCGACCCGCCGGTCAGCGCGGACGGCGCCCCGCTCGACGGCGAGGAGGTGCTGCTCGACGGCAACCTGCTGGCCGAGGGGCACGACTTCTTCTCGCTGGGCGCGTTCGACGTCAGCCCGGACGGGCGCTGGCTGGCGTACTCGACCGACTTCTCGGGTGACGAACGGTTCACCCTGCGCGTCAAGGACCTGAGCACCGGCGAGCTGCTGCCGGACGAGGTGCCCGACACGTTCTACGGCACCGCCTGGTCGGCCGACGCGTCGGTGCTGTTCTACGTGACGGTCGACGACGCCTGGCGGCCGAACCGGGTCTGGCGGCACACCATCGGCGCCGCGGCCGCCGACGACGTGGTGGTCCACCAGGAGGACGACGAGCGGTTCTGGGTGGGCGTCGAGCTGACCCGGTCGGAGAAGTTCATCCTCGTCGACATCCACAGCAAGATCACCAGCGAGGTGCTGGTGATCCCGGCCGGCAACCCCACCGGGGCGCCGGCCGTGATCGCGCCCCGCCGGCAGGGCGTCGAGTACGCCGTGGAGCACCACGGCCACCGCTTCCTGATCCTGCACAACGACGGCGCGGAGGACTTCGCGCTGGCGTTCACCTCGGCGGACGCCCCGGGCGACTGGGTGCCGCTGATCGAGCACACCCCCGGCACCCGCCTGGAGGCGGTCGACGCGTTCGCGAACCACCTGGTGGTGTCGCTGCGCACCGACGGGCTCACCGGCCTGCGGGTGCTGCCGGTCGGCAGCGACGACTCGTACGACATCGACTTCCCCGAGCCGCTCTACAGCGTGGGGTTGGACGCCAACCCGGAGTACCGCACCGGGCAGATCCGGCTGCGCTACTCCTCGCTGGTCACCCCCGACTCGGTGTACGACTTCGACCTGGTCACCCGGCAGATGGTGCTGCGCAAGCAGAAGCCCGTGCTGCCCGGGCCGGACGGGCGGCCGTACGACCCGGCCGAGTACGAGCAGCACCGCGACTGGGCGCTCGCCGACGACGGCACGCGGGTGCCGATCTCGCTGGTCTGTCGGGTCGGTACGCCCCGGGACGGCTCGGCACCGTGCGAGCTGTACGGCTACGGCTCGTACGAGGCCAGCATGGACCCGTGGTTCTCGGTGGCCCGCCTGTCCCTGCTGGACCGGGGCGTGGTCTTCGCGGTGGCGCACATCCGCGGCGGTGGCGAGCTGGGCCGGCGCTGGTACGACCAGGGCAAGATGCTGGCCAAGAAGAACACCTTCACCGACTTCGTCGCCTGCGCCCGGCACCTCGTCAAGGCCGGCTGGACGGCCAGCGACCGGCTGGTCGCCCGGGGCGCCTCGGCCGGTGGGCTGCTGATGGGCGCGGTCGCCAACCTCGCCCCGGACGCGTTCGCGGGGATCGTGGCGCAGGTGCCGTTCGTGGACGCGCTCACCTCGATCCTCGACCCGTCGCTGCCACTCACCGTCACCGAGTGGGAGGAGTGGGGCAACCCCCTCGACGACCCCGAGGTCTACGCGTACATGAAGTCGTACACGCCGTACGAGAACGTCGCGGCGGTGGACTACCCGGCGATCCTCGCGGTGACCAGCCTCAACGACACGCGGGTGCTCTACTCCGAGCCGGCGAAGTGGATCGCGCGGCTGCGGGCGACCGCACCGCAGGGCGACTACCTGCTCAAGACCGAGATGGGTGCCGGGCACGGTGGCCCGAGCGGTCGCTACGACGCCTGGCGCGAGGAGGCGTTCATCAACGCCTGGATCCTGGACCGCCTCGGTCGCGCCTGACGCTTTGATCTCGGACGTGGTGGCCTCACTCTGCCGTCGAGGCCACCACATCCAGGAAAACTGCGCGATCGTGCGCGCCTAGACTTCCCGGAGTGAGCGACGAGGCCGATGCGGACAACCCGGGAGCGGCCCGCCGGATGTCCGCGTGGATGATCCTGGGGGTGGTGGCCGCCGCCCTGGTCGTCTGCTGCTGCTCCGCCGCCGTCGGCCTGCTGATCTCCTGGTCCGCCGGCCTGTTCCACGCCCCGACCTGACCGACCGACGGCCGACCCCACCTCGTCGGTCAGGCCGTCCGCAGCTCGTCCACCGCCGTGCTCACCCTGAGGAAGAGCAGGCCGACGCCGACCGTCACCAGCACCGCCGCCAGGGCGCCGGCGCCGAGCCAGGCCAGCTGTTCCAGGGGTACGGCGATCGCTTTCTCCACCCCGGCGGTCTGCACGATCCGTGTGTACTGGCTGCGGGTGGCCGGATCGTCGCAGAGCGCCGCCGTGGCGTCGCAGACCTCGATCGACGACCCGCTCGTGGTGATGCTCTGGAAGAGCCCCCGGCCGAGCAGCAAGCCCACGGTGAGCGCCAGCAGGATCGCCGGCACGGCCGGGGTGAGCGCCTGCCAGGCCACCGATGCGCTGAGCGTGCTGCGGGGCACGCCGGTGGCGACCAGCGCGGCGTAGGCGCGTCGGCGGGCGACGATCCCCTCGACCAGCGCGACGATCAGGCCGCCCGCCGCGATCAGCACCGCCACGGCCACCGCGGCGTCGACCAGATCCATCGTCGACAGGTAGAAGGGGTTGGTGCCCGCGTCCACCCCGGCGAGCCGGTTCTGCTCCCGTTCCACCTCGTCCTGTGCGACGAAGTAGGCGCGCTGCGCCGCCGCGCCGGCACCGAAGATCACGGCGGCCAGCAACGCGGCGAACGTCCGGCTGCCCGCCCACGGGTCGGCCATCAGCCGGCCCGCCGCGAGCAGCGCCGACGCACCGCGGGCGTGCCGGTGCAGCAACCGTCCGCAGGTGTGCGAGATCCAGCCGGTGCCGACGACCACCCCGATCATCGCGGTGAGCCCACCCGCCAGGAACAACAGCGGCACCAGCCAGCCCAGCACCGCGTCGTTTCCGTCGAGTTGGTACACCACCGGGCGTACGGCGACGAAGGTGGCCACACCCAGGCCGATCAGCAGCCCGGCCCAGGGCCGCGGACCCCGCTCGCGGGCGGCCTTGCGACTGACCCCGAGCGGGCTGGTCGTGACCGTGCGCAGCATCAGGGCGGTGGCCAACGCCGCGATCACCGGCAGACCCAGCACCACCGCGACCAGCGCGCCGACCGACGGCAGCACGTCGGTGGGCAGGGCCAGCCGACCCTGCTCGTCCGGGCGGTGCAGCAGCTCACGGCCGGCCAGGTAGACGCCCAGCCCGGCGAGGGTGCCGAGCAGGCTGGCCAGGCCGGTCTCCAGCACCGCCAGGCGGGTGACCTGACCGGGCGTGGCGCCGGCCAGCCGGAGCGCGGCGAGGCGCCGGTCCCGGGCCGGCGCCCCGAGCCGGGCACACTGGCCGGCCAGCGCCAGCACCGGGACGGCCAACATCAGCAGCGCGAAGGCCGTCCCCCCGCGCAGTCCCGGCTCACTCAGCAGCGCGTTGCGGTACTGCTCGGACTGCGCCCGGGCGTCGCCGGGCGGTTTCTGGATGGCCAGCACGGTGAGCGCCGCCAGCCCGGCCAGCGTCGCCAACAGGGCACTGAGCGCGGTCAGCACCACCCGCGCCGTGTCCGTCCGGTTGCCGGCGAGCGCGAGCCGCACCAGCGTCGCCGGCCTCACCGGGCGCCACCCGCCAACGGCACGTCGAGCCCCAGGCCGGTGTGGTCCACCAGGCCGTCGCGCAGCACGATCTCCCGATCGGCGTACGCGGCGATCCGGGGCTCGTGCGTGACCAGCACGACGGACGTGCCTTGCTCGCGGGCGAGCCGAACCAGCTGGGTGAGCACCTGCTCGCCGGTGAGCGTGTCCAGCGCGCCGGTCGGCTCATCGGCGAAGAGCACCCGCGGCTCGGTGACCAGCGCCCGAGCCGTGGCGCACCGCTGCTGCTGACCGCCGGACATCTCACCCGGCCGGAGGTCGGCCAGGTCGGCCACCCCGAACCGTTCCAGCCAGGTGAGGGCCGCCGTCCGTGCCTCTCGCCGCCCCGTGCCAGCGAGGAGCAGGGGCAGGGCCACGTTCTCGGCCGCGGTCAGCTCGGCGACCAGCTGCCCGAACTGGAACAGCACGCCGAACTCGGTGCGCCGCAGCCGGGACCGGGCCGCCTCCGACCAGGTGTCGATCCGGTGGCCGCGCCAGGTGACCTCGCCCGCGTCGGGCCGGAGGATCCCGGCCAGGCAGTGCAGCAGGGTCGACTTGCCGCAGCCACTCGGACCGGTGACCGCGACGATCTCGCCCTCGGCCACGTCGAGCGTCACACCGCGCAGGGCGGGCGTCGGACCGTACGCCCGAACCACGCCGCGAGCCTGGAGTTGCGTCACGCGTGCACCTCCCGGTGCCAGTCGGCGACCCGGCCCAGGGTGGTCTGCAGCCACCGCAGGTCCGCGTCGAGATGGGCGATCGCGAAGTCGGCCGCGACCACGTCGTTGAGGGTGGCGGCCGGGTCGGTCTTGACCGCCGTCAGCTCCCGCAGCCGTGCGGTGTGCGCGGCGCGCTGGGCCACCAGGTACGACCGCGCCCGGTCGACGTCGGCGACCAGCAGCGCCACCACGACCTTGGCGAAGAGCGTGCTGGCCACGTACGGCATCGGTGGTTCCACCGTGGACAGCCAGCGATCCAGCGTGGACCGGCCCTCGTCGGTCAGCGCGTACGTCGTGCGGTCCGGCCCGGAGGCGCGGTCCTGACCCGCGGTGGCCACCAGACCGTCCCGTTCCAGGCGGCCGAGGGTGGCGTAGACCTGCCCGAAGGCCAACGGCCGAGCCCGCGGCAACCGCTGGTCATGCGCACGCTTGAGCTCATACCCGTGCCGGCTGCCCCCAGCGAGCAACCCGAGCAGCACATGCGGCGTGGACACCCGGCCCACTATTCACCCAGCGAATACCCAAGTCAACCACCCACCCACCCCCTCCCACCCACCCCCTCCCCAACCCTGATCGCCGGTGATCAAGAGGTTTGGGTCAGATTTCGCCCCGCTGATGACGCAAACCTCTCGATCACCGGGGCGAAGGGTGGGGGTGGGGGTGGGGTGGGGTGGGTGGGGTTAGGGGGTTTGGGGCCAGGTGGGGGTTCGGCCGGTCTGGGTCAGGAGGTGGTCCAGGTCGGGCGTGGTGACGGCCGGCGTGGATGTGGGTGGGGTTGGGGTGGGGTCGGCGAAGACGCCCATCTTGCGAGCGGTCGGGCCCAGTCGCTCGACCAGGGCGTGCAGCTCGGTCACCGCCTCCGGGGCGGGCTGGTAGGGCTGGCCGGTCGCCACGGCGAGATCCCAACCGTGCACGATCAGGTCCAGCAGGGCCATGCCGCCGACGACGGTCTGCGGCAGCCCCATGCCCGGCGAGACGCCCTCCAGCGTGGACGGGTCCGACCAGGCGGCGATCAGGCGGTCGGTCTCGACCGCGAACCGGTCCCGCCAGCCGTCGTCCAGGTGGTCGGGTTTCTCGGCCCACTCCACCGGCCTCTTCTCGGCCAGCTCCTGGAAGTTCACCACCACCTCGAACAGGTGGTTGAGCAGATCACGGACCACGTAGTCGCGGCACGGAGTGGGCAGGTCGAGCTGGTCGTCGGCGATGCCGCGTACCACGTCGACGGTTCGCGGCGCGGCAGCCGCCAGCAGATCGCTAGTCTGAGTGGCCATACGGCCAGCGTATGAGGGTGGTCTTGAAGAAATGCGACAGCGACCGCGCGGCGACAGCCGGGGCATTCTCGACCCGGCGCGGTTGCTGCGCGAGGTCCGCTTCCGGCGGCACCTGCCGGCCGAACCGCTGCGCGAGTGGGTCGAGCACTACTGGTTGATCGACTGGACGTTGAGCGCGCCGTTCGAGCAACGGGTCGTGCCGCACCCGGCGGTGAACGTGGTGTTCCGCAGCGACGGTGCGAGTGACCGCGACGGCGACGCGGCGGAGGCCGGCGAGGTGGCCGGGGTGGGCCGCGACCTGTTCCGGATCACGCTCACCGGCACCGGCCGGGTCTGCGGGATCCAGTTCCGCCCTGGCGGCTTCCACCCGTTCTGGCGTCGGTCGGTGGCCGAGTTGACCGGACGTCGACTGCCACTGCCCGCCGGCCGGCTGACCCGTCCCGCCCATCCCGTCTGCGCGGGCAGCGACAGCGACCGCTGTCGCGCGCTCGACGCGGCGCTCACCGCGTGGGCGCCCGACCCGGACCCGGCCGCGGCGGAGGCCGTCCGGCTGGCCGAGTCCATCCGGGCCGACCGGACGGTGCTGCGCGTCGACGAGTTCGCCGCGCGGCACGACGTTCCGGTCCGGCGGCTACAGCGGCTCTTCACCGAGTGCGTGGGGATCGGTCCGAAGTGGGTGATCCGCCGCTACCGCCTCCAGGAGGCCGTCGAGCGGGCCGCCGGCGCTCCGCTCGACTGGGCGGGCCTCGCCGCCACCCTCGGCTACAGCGACCAGGCCCACCTGGTCCGCGACTTCACCGCCGTCGCCGGAGTGTCACCAGCCGCGTACGCCCGCTCGGTGCACTGAGCCGCACGCGCGACCGCCCGAGCAGCGACCACCGGGCAGCGACCACCGAGCAGCCCCGCGGGTGCCGCCGTGCTCAGCGACGGCGCAGGACGACCACGGCGACGTCGTCCTGGATCTTCGATGGGGCCAGTTCCACCAGCAGGCGGGCGCAAAACTCGTCCAGGTTGTCGTCCACGGTGGCGGCCACCGCGGCGAGCGCGGCCAGCCCTTCGTCGATGGTGGCGTCCCGGCGCTCGATCAACCCGTCGGTGTAGAACACCAGCGTGGCACCGGCCGGCAGGACGAACTCCAGGTCGGCCGGTCGGGGCGCGCGGACGCCGAGCAGCGGCGCCGAGTGCTGCACGAACTCGACCTTGCCGCTCTGGTGCAGCAGCGGGGGCAGGTGACCGGCGCTGGCCAGCCGGACCCGCCCGGTCGGCGGGTGCAGCAGCAGGACGCAGAGCGTGGCCAGTTCGTTCGGCAGCAGGGTCCGCATCAGCTCGTTGACCCGGTGCAGGATCTCGCCGGGTTGGTGCCCCTCGACCGCGTACGCCCGCACCGCGTGCCGCAGCTCGGCCATCACGGTGGCCGCGTGCAGCGAGTGGCCGGCCACGTCGCCGATCGCCAGCAGGAGGTGCCCGTCGAGCATCACCAGCTCGTAGAAGTCGCCGCCCACCTCGGTCTGCGCGCTGGCGGGCTCGTAGCGCACCGCGAAGTCAAGTCCGGCCACCGTGGGCAGGCTGCGCGGGAGCAGGCTGCGCTGCAGGGTGACGGCGATGCGGTGCTCCTCGTCGAAGGAGCGCTGAGCCTCGACCGCCGCCGCCACGGCCTGCGCGAGCTGCACGAGCACCGGCGTTCGGGCGGTCTGGGTGGCGGTGGGGACCACCACGTACAGCGGTGCCCGGTCCTCGCGCAGTCGAGCCGCGGCCACGGTCACCGAGTCGTCCGCCGGCCAGGTCAGCAGCGCCCAGTTCGCCGGGGCCTCCACCTTGACCGTGGCGCCCGTGGGGACCCCGGTGTCGTCGACGACCCAGGGCACGATGGCGGCCTCGGCGCCGGGGCCGGCGCAGATGCCGGCGATGCAGTCACCGTCGAACGTCTCCGCGATCACGGCGGCAGGGCTCTTGAAGATCTGCGCGGCCCCCTCCGCCGCGACCTCCAGCAGCCGTGCGAAGGTCGACGCGGCGTGCACCGCGACTGTGGTGTCGGCGAGGACGAGCAGCCGCTCGGCGAGCAGCTCGGCACGCTTGCGGGCCTGGTAGTACCGCAGGACCGCCCGGGTGGTGGCGATCAGCTCCTCGGGCTCGATCGGTTCGGCCAGGTACGCGTCCGCTCCCCGGGTCAGCCCCTGGGCGCGGTCGGCGACGTCCACCGCGTGCGCGGAGACGTGGATCACCGGCATCACCGGGTGTGCCGCCTTGATCCGCTCGCACACCTCGTAGCCGCTCAGGTCGGGCAGCCGGACGTCGAGCACCACCAGGTCGATCCGGTCCGTCTCGACGCGGGCCAGCGCCTCGGTGCCGCTCTCCGCTTCGAGGACGGTGTACCCGGCCCGGGTCAGCCAACTGACCAGCAGGTAACGCTTGGTCCGACTGTCATCGACCACCAGGACGGTCGCCGGGCCGCCGTCCACCGTCACGCTCCGCCTGTGGGCAGGGAGACAGTGAATGTGCTGCCCCGGCCCGGCTCGCTGGCCAGCTCCAGCGTGCCCCCGAGCAGGGTCACCAGCCGCCGGGCGTACGGCAGGCCGAGGCCGGTGCCGCCGACCCGGGTCGCCCCCGGCACCTGGTAGAACTCCTCGAAGATCCGATCGTGCATCTCGGGCGCGATGCCCGGGCCGGTGTCACTGACCTCGAAGTTCCACCGGTCGTCGCGTTGCCGGACGCGCAGGCGCACCTCGCCGCGCTCGGTGAACTTCAACCCGTTGTGCAGCAGGTTGCGCAGCACCTGGCCGAGCAGCACCTCGTCGGTGCGGAGCACGGCCGGAGCGGTCGGCTCCTCCACGGTGAGCTCCACCTCCGGCCGGGTGGCCAGCGCCCGCATGGTGCCGCGCAGTTGGCCGAAGACCGGGCGCAGATCCACGTCCGCCCAGTCCGGCTCGATACGGCCCGACTCCGCCTTGGCGAGATCCAGCAGTTCGTTGACCAGCCCGAGCAGGTCCTCCGCCGACGAGCGGATGAGGCCCACCTGGCGGGCCTGTTCGGCGGTGAGCGGGTCGGAGGCGGAGTCGGCGAGCAGACGCCCCAACCCGATGATCGCGGTGACCGGGGCGCGCAGCTCGTGGCTCACGTTGGCCAGGAAGCGGCTCTTCGACTCGCTCGCGGCGCGCAGTTGGGCCGACTTCTCGTCCAGCTCGGCGTAGAGAGCGACCACCCCCCGGTTGGTCTCCTCCAACTCCTCGGTGAGCTGGTTGTAGAGCGCCAGCACGCCGCGGTTGGTCTCGGCCAGCTCCTCGTTCAGCACGGCCAGCTCGTCGCGCTGGCTGCGTACCTCGTCGAGTGCCGCGATGAGCTGGCCGTTCTGCACGGTCAGCTCATCCAGCGCGCTGGCCGGGGCGGTGCGGCCGAGTTCCGCACGGAACTCGGCCAGCCGCTCCGGAGTTGGTGTCGGCGCGTTGGCCGGGACTCTTCGGGACATCCGTACGACCGTAACCCCCTCGACGGTCGACACGCTCAGTGTGTCGACCAGTCGGGAGACCGCACCCGACTGCGGCTCGTACCGGCCGTCGGGCAGCGGGGCCACCGGGGCCAGGTCGGCGCGGAGGTGGAACCGGCCGTCGGATCCCGCGTCGATGTGGAACGTGACGTCCGCGCCGCCGGTCGTACGCAGCAGGTCCCGGGCGACCTCGCTGAGCGCGGTGGCGATCCGGACCTGGTCCTGGCGTTCGAGGCCCACCACGTTGGCCACCTCGCGGCCACGCTGGCGGATGACGAAGATGTCCTGCTCGACCCGCAGCGCCATCTGCAGCAGCGGCGGCGCGGCCGGCTCCGCGCTCATGCCCACGACCTCGCGACCAGAACGCAGGCGTCGTCGCGTCGGACGCCGGCGTCGCGCAGCAGGGTCGCCGCCATCACCAGCGGGGATCGTTCGGCGAGGCCCGGGTAGTCGGTCAACCGCCAACGGTCGGCCACGCCGTCGCTGTGCATCACCAGCCGGGCGCCCGGTCCGAACGGGTAGTCGTAGCCCCGGACCGTCGGCCGCTGGTGCCCGGCGATGCCGGGCAGCGACACCAGCCCCCGGCGCTGGCCGTCGCCCTCGACGATCACGCCGCTGATGTTGCCCAGCCCGGCGTAGTGCAGCACGCCGGCCGCCAGCTCGGCGACCGCGAGCGCGGCGCCGCGGGTGTGCGACATGCTCCGATGCAGGTGACTGACCACCGCTGCCGGTGGGCTGGCCGGGGCGTCGCGGAAGGCCGCGAGCGCCGCCTCGGTGGCGGCGGCGGCCAGCGGCCCGTGCCCCAGCCCGTCGCTGACCAGCACCTGGTGCCGGCCGTCGGCGATCCGGACGGCGTACCCGTCGCCGCTGACCGTCTCACCGGTAAGGGGCCGGGTGAGGGCACCGGCCCAGGACGGGTGGGCCGGTTCGGCCGGCCAGACCTGCACGGCGAGGACGGTGCCCCGGCCGGGCAGGGAGTACCCGTCGAACCAGCTCGCCTGCCGGACGATGGCGCCCAGGCCGATGCCGAGCGTGCCGGTGGTGGAGTGCCCGTCGCGGGACGAGACGGCGAGGTCGGCCATGCCGGGCCCGGAGTCGATGGCCACCAGCTCCACGCCGGCCTGCCCGGCGCGGCGGACCGGCCGGAGCAGCAGGACACCGTTGTCGGCGTGCTTGACGAGGTTGCTGGTCAACTCGGCGGCGACGATGGCCAGGTCGGCGATGCGCGCCGCACCCATCTCGATCTGCTCGCCGAGGCGTTCCGCGGCCCGTCGTACGGCGCTGGCGGTGCTGCCGGCCTCCACCCGGAACCAGATGCCGCTGTCGGTGACCGGGTCCCCGTTCACCGCGACCACTTGGTCACCGTGATGCGCGTGCCGGCCTCCGCCGACGTCTCGATCTCGAACTCGTCGACCAGTCGCCGGGACCCACTGAGCCCGAGGCCGAGGCCGCCGCCGGTGGTGTAGCCGTCGGTCAGGGCCAGGTTGAGGTCGGCGATGCCGGGGCCGGAGTCGGCGAAGATGATCCGGACGCCCTTGCGACGACCGTTGTCCACGATCGTCACCTCCACGGTGCCGCCGCCGCCGTACACCAGGGTGTTGCGGGCCAGCTCGCTCGCCGCGGTGACCACCTTGGTCTGGTCGACGAGCGACAGCTTGACGGCGACCGCCACCGTGCGGACCAGTTGCCGGACGCGGACCACGTCCTCATCGCTGCGGACCGACTGCGCCTGCGGCTGGCCCAGGTCGACGCCCGCGGTCACGGCGTGGCCGTCTCGGCGTCCGGATCGTCGTCGAGCTGCAGGTCGAGCTCGTCGGCGCGGGCCGCCGCGATCAGCTCCATGCCGCGCTCGACGTTCAGCGCGGTACGGATGCCGTTCAGCGACAGCCCCAGTTCGACAAGGGTGATGGCGACGGCGGGTCGCATACCGACCACCACCGTCTCGGCGTCGAGCACCTTGGAGATCGACGCGATGGTGGAGAGCATCCGCCCGACGAACGAGTCGACGATGTCCAGCGCCGTGATGTCGATGATGACGCCGTGGCAGCCGGTGGCCACGATCCGCTCGGCGAGGTCGTCCTGGAGCTGGACCGCCGTCTGGTCGGACATGTCCAGCTGGATCGAGACGAGCAGGATGTCACCGATCTTGAGGATCGGCACGCGCTCCATCAGACGCCCCGGCGTGGCTGGCGACGGGCGGTCTCCACCCCGTTGAGCCGCAGCACGTGCCGCAGCGCGTCGGCCAGGCTCGCCTTGGTGGCGATGTCGCCGAACTCGATGCCGAGCGCCACGATGGTCTGCGCGATCTGCGGACGGATGCCGGAGATGATGCAGTCGGCGCCCATCAGCCGGGCGGCCACCACGGTCTTCAGGATGTGCTGGGCGACCTGGGTGTCCACGGCCGGGACGCCGGTGATGTCGATGATCGCGTACGGGGAGCCGGTGTCGACCAGGGTCTGCAGCAGCCGCTCCATGACCACCTGGGCGCGGGCCGAGTCCAGGGTGCCGACCAGCGGGACGGCGACCACGCCCTCCCAGAGCTTGACCACCGGGGTGGAGAGTTCGAGCAGCTGCTCGGCCTGGTCGGCGATCAGGCTCTCGCGGGTGCGCACGAAGCTCTCGAAGGTGAACAGGCCCAGCTCGTCGACCAGCTTGGAGAAGGCGACGTAGTCGTGCAGCGCGTTGGCGCCGCCGGACTCCTGCACCAGGTCGGCCAGCACGTCCTTGAGCGCGAAGACGCTGATCGTCGTCTCGGTGGCGGAGAAGCCCTGCCGGGCCCTGCCCCGGGACAGCTCGGACAGCGTGGCGCGCAGTTCCGCGGCGTGCTCGGCGGACAGGTCGATCGTGCCCTGCTCACCGGTGCCGACGATGGCACGGTGCAGGTCCTCGACCTGCCGGCGCAGCTCGGCGTGACTCAGCCGACCCCGCAGCGAGCTGGCAACGATGTCGGTCCACCGCTGCGTGACCTGCTCGGCATGCCCGCCCAGCAGCGCGGCGAGCCGACCACTTTCCTCGGCGTTCAACGCCATCGTGAAAACCCCCCTCGACCTGGACCGGCCGGACTCTATCACCGGGGTCCGCGCAACTACTTGCTCCGTAGCAATGGAATGATGATGGCCACCGGATGCCGGCTCCCGTCCTGCGTCGGATCACGGTCGTGGGATACCGTTCCCCCGATAACAGGAGGTCTGGCGAATGTCCCTGACGGTGCACACGGAACAACGCGGCGACGTGGTCGTCGTGTCAGTCGCGGGCGAGCTGGACATGGCAACCGCACCGCAGTTGCAGGATCAGATCACCGACCTGCTCGACAAGGGCCGTAACCGGCTGGTGTTCGACCTGGCGGACGTCTCGTTCTGCGACTCGACCGGTCTGTCGGTGTTCGTTCGCGCCAAGAACAGCTGTGACGAGGCCGGCGGTGTGGTGCGGTTGGCCGCTCCGCAGCGCGGGGTGCTGCGCATCCTCGAGGTGAGCGGGCTCGTCGAGGTGCTGCACACCTACCCGACGGTGGATGAGGCCGTCGCCGGCGAACCCACCCCGGCGTCCTCCTGATCGCTGTCGCGACCTACTCGTCCTCGACGTACCGGGGACGAGCGATCGCCATGCCCGCAGTCGTCTGCACGGCGAGTGCGACCAGCAGGAACCCGATCGGCGCGGTCCAGCCGCCGGTGGCCTCGTAGAGGATGCCGACCAGCAGCGGGCCGAGGGCGGCGATCACGTACCCGGTGCTCTGCGCGAACCCGGAGAGCGCGACGGTCCCCTCGGCGGTGCGGGCGCGTAGGCCGATGGCGGTCAGGATCATCGGGAACGCGCCCTGGCCGATCGCCAGGAGGGCGACCCAGAGCAGCGCGGCGCCGTGCGGTGCGAGCGCCAACCCCAGGTAGGCCAGCGCGGACGCGGTGGTCAACCCGAGCACCAGCGGACGCAGGCTGCCCAGCCGACCGGCCAGGGTGGGCATCAGCAACGCGATCGGTACGCCGAGCGCGGTCACCCCGGCGAGCAGCAGCCCGGCCGACTCCGGCCGGTAGCCGGCATCGCGGAAGAGTTGGGCCAGCCAGCCCATGATCGCGTACCCGCTGAGCGACTGCGCCCCGAAGTAGACGGCCATCGCCCAACCGAGCCGGGTCCGCGCCGGCCGGACCCGCGCCGGCGTGGCGACGGCCGCCGTCAGGGTCGCCCGCCGCGCGCCCGCCCGGGTCCGCAGCGCCAGCGGCACCCACGGGAGTACGGCCACCGCGGCCATCGCGGCCCAGACGCCGAGCCCGGCCCGCCAGGACCCGAAGGCGTGCGCGATCGGCACCGCAGAGGCGGCGGCCACCGTGGTGCCCACCGTCAACGTCATGGTGTACGCCCCGGTGACCAGGCCGGTGCGGTGCGGGAAGTGCTGCTTGACCAGCATCGGCAGCAGGATGTTGGCGACCGCGATGCCGGACAGCGCCAGCGCGCTGGTGAGCACGAAGATCAAGGCCGAGTCGGTGGCGACCCGCAGCACCTGGCCAACGGCGAGGGCGAGCATGGCGACCACCAGCACCCGGGCCGGTGCCACCCGGCGGACCAGCCACGGGGTGAGCGCGCCCAGGCCGGCGAACGCGATGGTCGGCAGGGTGGTGACCAGACCGGCCATGGTGCCGGAGAGACCCAGCCCGTCGCGGACCTCGTCGAGCAGGGCGCCGAGGCTGGTGACCACGGCACGCAGGTTCAGCGCGACCAGCAGCATCCCGACCAGCACGAGCGCGCCACCGGTCGCCGGGTGCGTCCGCCGGCCCCCGGGGTCGCGCGTCGGGCGGATGTCGACGGCGGCGGGAGCGGGCGGGGCCGGAGCGGCGGTGGGTGGCGGGGTCATGACCTCTAACCTACAATCATGGGATGAATTTAGGGCCGGTGATGTAACCAGTGCCACCGTCGGTCGATTCCCCCTCCGCGCCGTCGGCGCCGCCCCGCGACCAGGCCGCCGTGCCGCCGCGCGGGCACCGCGTCCGGCAGACCATCGAGCAGCTCCGGGCCCGGATCCTGGGCGGCGAGTGGCCGATCGGCGGGCGCATCCCCACCGAGCCACAGCTGGTCGCCGCGCTGGGTGTCGGGCGCAACACGGTCCGCGAGGCCGTCCGCGCCCTCGTGCACGCCGGGGTGCTGGAGTGCCGGCAGGGCTCCGGCACGTACGTGGTGTCCACCGACGAGCTGGCGCCGGTGGTGGCCCGCCGACTGGGCGACGACCGGATGACCGAGGTCATCGAGGTACGCCGTGCCTTCGAGGTGGAGGCCGCCCGGCTCGCCGCGCTGAGGCGTACACCGGAGGACCTGGCGGCCCTCGACGGCGCGCTCGCCGAGCGCGAGGCGGCCTGGCGCGGCGGCCGGGTCGACGCGTTCGTCGAGGCCGACGCGGCCCTGCACGTCGCGGTGGTCGCCGCCGCGCACAACACCATGCTCGCCGAGCTGTACGCCTCGGTCGGCGCGGCCCTGCGCAGCACCGTCGCCCAGGCGATGGGAGGCGCGCTCACGCCCGAGCGCTACGTCGACCACACCCGGCTGGTCGAGGCGATCCGGGCCGGCGACGCGGGCCGGGCGGCGATCGAAGCCGGCGCTTTTCTGGAGCCCGCCCCCGGGGCATAGGTTGTGCCGGACGGAAAACCGGACACCTCGGGAGTACGGATGCTCAAGGGCTTCAAAGATTTCATCATGCGCGGCAACGTCGTCGACCTGGCGGTCGGTGTCGTCATCGGCGCCGCGTTCACGGGCGTGGTCACCCAACTCACCAAATCGTTCCTCGAACCGCTGATCAAGGCGATCGGCGGGGGCACTGGCCTGTCGGCCGGGACGTGGAAGCTCAACGGCCAGGTCTTCGACTGGGCCGCGTTCATCAACGCCCTGATCACGTTCCTGCTCACCGCGGCGGTGCTCTACTTCTTCGTGGTCTACCCGATGAACAAGCTGGCTGAGCGGCGCAAGCGGGGCGAGGAGCCGCCGCCCTCCGCGCCCAGCGAGGAGGTCAAGCTGCTCACCGAGATCCGGGACGCCCTGGTCTCCGCCGGCCACACCACGCCGGGGCAGCAGCGCGGGGCGCTGGACGACGTGCTGGGCCGCCGCACCGAACCGCCGGCGCCGCGCTGACCCGAACGGATGCACATCGGCCCCTGCGGGAATCCCGCAGGGGCCGCATCTTCTCGTACGTGTGTTCGATAGAGTCCCGCCATGGAGCAGCGAAAGCACTGGTGGAACGGGAAGTGGGGGCGACTGGCCCGGCGGGACGTCTTCCTGCGGGTGGACGCCGACCGGTGGCACGTCGAGCAGCGGGCCGGCGGCGCTGAGGGCATCTCCCGTTTCTACGAGTACGGCAGCGCGGACGAGGCCGAGGAGACCGTCCGGGCGCTGCTCGACGGCCCGGACACCTGGCGGGAACTGTCCCCGCGCCCACCGGGCAGCTGGACGCTCCCGAACAGCTGAATGGGCGGGCTGTGCGCGGTGCGCGGGTGGCGCAGGTGCGCGGTGGAGCGCTCGTATCCCGGTCTGTCGCCCGCCATCGTCGCAGAGCCTTGGAGGCGGTATTGCCTTCGACGGTTATGACTCTGAGGTATGAATATTCCTCTGAGGTATACCGCTCTCCGGACCTCTCGCCTCCGCGCCGGCCACCAGCAGGCCGAGGGCGTTTAGCCGCGCACGACCCCGGGAACCGCTGAGGGATGGACCAGCAGGACGAGCAGCAGGCGACCATCTCGCGGATCACCACCGGGATGTCGGTGATCGACTCCGCCGGCACCGAGGTCGGGACCGTGGACCTCGTCCAGCGGGGCGACCCCAACGCGGTGACCGTGCAGACACCGACCGCCGACCCGGGCAGCAGCCTGGACGAGTTGATCGAGGCGACGGCGGTCGAGGAGCCGGACGTTCCGGCCGACCTGGCGGCGCGGCTGCTGCACACCGGCTACCTGAAGGTCTCCACCGACTCGGCCGTCGGTGCCGTCTACGTGCCGGCCGACCGGATCGCCGCCGTCGCGGAGGGCCGGGTACGCCTCACGGTCGGCGTGGCCGACCTGCCACCCGAGGAGTGACCGCCGGGTCAGTGATGTTGCGGTGTCCGGTCGGCGGGGATGGCGTCACTCCCCTGAACTGGTGTTGATCTCTCCGCCGAGGGCACGGGGAGCGCGGCGGGCGGCGCGGGTTGGCGGCGGTGGAAGAGCAGCAGCATCAGGCAGCCGGCGACCAGCCCCCAGAACGCGCCGCCCACGCCGATCAGCGTCACCCCGGAGGCGGTCACCACGAAGGTGACCACGGCGGCCTCCCTGGTCGCCGGGTCGGTCACCGCCGCGGCGAGCGCGGTGGCGAGCGCACCCAGCAGGGCCAGACCGGCGACCGCCTCGATGAGGATCGGCGGCGCGACCGCGACCAGGGCCGTGGCCACGCCGGCGCCCAGCCCGAGCAGGGCCAGCCCGAGCCCGGCGGTGACCGAGGCGACCCACCGGCGCTCCGGGTCCGGGTGGGCGTCGGGGCCGGCGGCCAGCGCGGCGGTGATCGCCGCGAGGTTCACCGCGTGCCCGCCGGCCGGGGCGGCCAGCAGGCTGGCCAGACCCGTGGCCCGCAGCGCCGCCCCGAACGGCGGCCGGTAGCCGTAGCCGACCAGCACCGCCATGCCTGGCACGTTCTGCGCCGCCATCGTGACCAGAAACAGCGGGAGGGCGAGCCCGACCAGCGCGGACGCGTTCCAGGCGGGCACGGTCAGGGCGAGCGACGGGGTCAGCGTGGCACCGCTCAGCCCGGCCGGCGGCGCGGTCAGCGCGATCGCCACCACCGCCACCAGCAGCGCGCCGGGCACGGCCCAGCGGCGGGCGAACCGGTGCAGCAGCAGCCAGCCGAGCACCACCGGGCCGGCCACCCGGGGCAGCTCGACGAGCGCGCGGACCGGGGCGGCGCACAGGGGCAGCAGCACACCGGCGAGCATCGCGCCGGCCACCGGCTTGGGGATCGCGGCGACCGCCCGGCCCAGCGGCGGGAAGAGCCCGGCCGCGACGATCAGCGCCCCGGAGACGAGGAAGGCGCCCACCGCCACCGGCCAACCGCCGGTCGGCGGCCCGGTCGCCACCAGCAGCGCCGCGCCCGGCGTCGACCAGGCCACACTCATCGGGATCCGGTGCCGCCAGCCCAGCCAGGCGGCGGCGAGCCCGCACGCCACGCAGAGAGCCAGCAGGCCGGAGGCCGCCTGCGCGTCCGACGCGCCCGCCGCGCGGAGCCCGGCCAGCACGACGGTGAACGAGCTGGCGAAGCCCACCAGCGCGGTCACGACGCCGGCCAGCACCGGTTGCGCCCGTCCCGCCATCCCGACCTCCCCAAGCGTTCCGTTTACGGAACGACAGCGTGTAGCACGATAGCCGGGTGCCGCACCCACCACCAGCCCGCCGTCCGGGCCTCGACGTGGATCCCGCCGTCGTCGGCCGACGGGTCCGTGCCCTGCGGGAGGAGCGGGGGATCTCGCTGTCCACACTGGCGCGGCTCGCCGGCGTCGGAAAGGCCACCCTCTCCGGCCTGGAGAACGGCACCCGCAACCCGACACTGGAGACGCTCTGGGGGGTCACCGCGCAGCTCGGCGTGCCGCTCACCGCGCTGCTGGCCGAGCCGGCCGCCGAGCCCACCGTGCACGGCGCCGCGGTCACCGCCACCCTGCTGGAGGTGTTCGACGACACCGACGCGACCTACGAGCTGTACCGGATGCGCGTCGCACCCGGCGTCGTGCAGATCTCCCCCGCCCATCAACCGGGCGTCACCGAACACGTCACCGTCTTCGCCGGCGTACTGCGGGCCGGCCCGGCCGACGCGCCGCTGACCGCCCCGGCCGGCGGTCACCTGCGCTGGGTCTCCGACGTGCCGCACAGCTACGCGGCGGTGGGCGACGACGAGGTCGCCGCGAGCCTGCTGTTGCGCTACCCGCGCCGCTGAACCCGACTCAGTCCACCGGGGCGGGCACCGGCAGCCGGTGCCGGACCGCCCAGAGCGCCACCTCGGTACGCGACACCGAGCCGGTCTTGCGCAGCAGGTTCGACACGTGCACGGTGACCGTACGCACCGAGATGCCGAGCGCCTTCGCCACCTGCTTGTTGGACATCCCGGCGACCAGGCAGCCCAGCACCTCGACCTCGCGGGCGGTCAACTCCGGGTCGAGCGGCACGTCGACGACCGCATCGGCCGCCGACGCCGGAGCGCGCGGCGCGGTCGGCTGACGTGGCGGACGCGGGCCGGGCAGCCGCCGCAGCAACGCCTCCGGTCCCTCCGACGCGTGTGCGGCCAGCAGTTCGGTAAGCGCGTACGGGTTGCCGCCGGTGCAGCGCCAGAGGGAGGTGACCAGCCGGCCGGACGGGGTGCTGCCCGCGTACACCTGGGTCAGCACCTCGGCGACCTCGGCCGGGCGCAGCGGGCCAAGATGTTGGCGGACGGCGCCGCGCACGCCGCTGAGCCGGGCCAGCGCGCGGCGGGTGAGGTCCGGCGCCACCGCGTCGGCCGGCGGTCGGCTGGCCACCACGAGCAGGGCGGGCAGGTCGGCGACGGTGGCCAACTCCCCGACCAGGTTGACGCTGGCCGGGTCGAGCGCGTGCAGGTCGTCCACGACCAGCACGGCCGGGCCGGCGCCGACCAGCAGCTGGACGGTCCGCACGGCGAGGCGGAGCAGAGTGCCCGGCGCGTACCGCTCGCGAGGTGCGGTGGGCTGCTGGGCCAACCAGGCCAGCGCGTCCGACGGCAGGCCGAGCCGGCTGGTGTCCCGACCGGTGAGCACCGCCGCCAGCCAGTCGTACGGGGCCGGGCCGTGCACCCGGGCGGCACCGGAGAGGACCAGCGCGGGACGCGGCGCGAAGGCGTCCACAGCGGCCGCGACCAGCAGACTCTTGCCCACGCCCGCCGCTCCGGTGAGCACTGCGACGGCGGGCGCCGAGCGGCGTGCGGCCGCCACGGCGGACCATGCCCGGTCGAGCTCGGCGAGCTCGCCGGCGCGTCCGACCATGGACACCGGCATCATTTCTCAACCCTACGCAGTAGTGCGTAGAGACGAAGGCAGGGTGTTCTTGGCAAGCTGACACCATGACGCTGATCCTCCGCTCGGTCATCCTCAACGACATCGGCCTGGTCCGGACCAACAACGAGGACTCCGCCCTCGCCGGTGACCGCCTGATCGCCGTCGCCGACGGCATGGGCGGGCTGCCCGCGGGCGAGGTGGCGAGCGAGATCGTGATCCGGATCCTGGACGAGCTGGCCCCGCCCACCGACCCGGACGGGGCCGCCGACGCCCTCCGTGCCGTGGTCAGCACCGCCAACCAGCGCATCCACGCCGCGATCACCGTCGACCCGGCCCGCGAGGGGATGGGCACGACGCTCACCGCCGCGCTGCTGGCCGGGGAGACGCTGGTGCTGGCCCAGGTCGGCGACTCCCGCTGCTACCTGCTGCGCGACGGGGAGCTGACCCAGCTCACCCGGGACGACACGTTCGTGCAGGCGCTTGTCGACCAGGGCACGCTCTCCCCCGAGCAGGCCCGGCACCACCCGCAGCGGTCCCTGGTGACCCGGGCCGTGCAGGGCGCCGACACCCCACCCGCGGTCGGTGTGCTCACGGTCGTCCCCGGCGACCGGCTGCTGCTGTGCAGCGACGGGCTGTCCGACTACGTCGAGGACGAGGCCATCGCGACGACGCTTGGCATGTACGCCGACCGGCAACAGTGCGGTGAGCAGTTGGTGAAGCTCGCCCACCACGCCGGCGCCCCGGACAACGTCACAGTCGTCGTCTCCGACGTCACGACCCGCTGACCCGCGCGGGCTGCCGGTGGCCTGCGCGGATCGGGCCAATCCGGTTGCTGCAACCTGCGCGGCGGGTTGAGATGGGCGGATGACCATCCGACGGGTGACCGCCGACGAACGTCTCACGACGAGTTTCCCGCTGGCCGCGTACGCCTTCGAGGCATCGCCGCTCAGTGCCGCCCGGGTGGAGGAGTTCCGCGACTACCTGCCCTACAACCAGGGCAACCGGACGCTGATCGTCGAGGAGGACGGCACCACCCTGGCCGCCGTCTCGGCCATCGGCATGCGGCAGAACCTGCGCGGCGTGGTGCTGCCGATGGCCGGTGTCGCCGGGGTGGCCACCCATCCGCTGGCCCGCCGGCAGGGGCACGTCCGCAGGCTGCTGCACCAGCTCCTCGACGAGATGCGCGACGAGGGGCACGTGCTCAGCGCGCTCTACCCGTTCCGGCCCAGCTTCTACGCCCGGTTCGGCTACGTCGGGCTGCCCAAGCCGCGTACGGTCGCCTTCTCCCCGGCCGACCTGGGCCCACTCGTCCGCGCCGAGCTGCCCGGCGAGGTGGGCTGGGAGCGGATCGCCGCCGGTTATCCCGCCTGGCGGGCGTTCACCGAGCGCTGCCTGCAGACCCGGCACGGGTTCTCGGTGTTCCCGGACCACCGGGCGGCCGGCCTGCGTGACCGGGACGAGTACTGGCTGGTCACCGCCCGGGTGGCCGGTGAGGTCACCGGCGCTGTCACGTACCGGATCGACGACCACGGCGGCACGCTGATCGGCAACGAGCTGCTGGTCGCCGACCCCCTCGCCCGTACGCTGCTGCTGCAGTTCTTCGCCCGGCACGTCGACCAGGTCGAGCGCGTCACCGTCCAGGTCCCGCCCGACGAGTTGCCGGAGCTGTGGCTGACCGACCTGGACGTGCACGTCGAGGCGCGGGTGGGCCGGCCGGGCTCGTCCGCCCCGATGGCCCGGCTGCTGTCGCTGGACGCGCTGCACGGGCTGCCCGCCGGCCCAGGCCGGGTCCGGGTCGAACTGACCGGGGACCGGTGGCTGGCCGGCACCCATCTGCTCGACGGTACGACCGGCGCGCTGGAACTGGTCTCCGACGACAGCGGCCGCACGCCGACGGCCACGCTGACCGCGGCCGGGCTGTCCGCCCTGGCGTACGGGGTGCTGGACCCGGCCGAGCTGCCGTTGCGAGGGCTGGGCGACGTGCCGGCAGACGCCGCCACCGAGCTGCGCGACATCTTCGGGCGCCGGGTGCCGTACCTCTTCGCCGACTTCTGAGCGCGGTTTGCCGACCTCGGTCCAGCGGGTACGGTCCCCGGAATGCCGGAGTGGTTGCAGGCGGGTGGATGGGGATTGCTGGCCGGGTCGGCCCTGCTGATCGGGGCGGCGGTCGGCTTCTTCGTCCGGGTGCCGCAGCGGATCACCGCGTCGATCATGGCGTTCGGCGCGGGGGTGCTGCTCTCCGCCGTCTCGTACGAGCTGATCCAGGTGGCCCACGAGCAGGGCGGGATGCTGCCCACCGTGCTCGGCGCGGCCGGTGGCGCGATCGTCTACACCCTGGCAAATGTGGGCCTCGCCCGACACGGCGCGCGGAACCGGAAGCGCTCGGGCGACCAGCAGCCCTCCGAGGGTGAGCAGCCCGGTTCGGGGTCGGCGATCGCGGTCGGGGCGCTGCTGGACGGCGTACCGGAATCGGTCGTGATCGGCGCCAGCCTGCTCGCCGGCGGCGCGGTCAGCCTGGTCACCGTGGCGGCGGTGTTCCTCAGCAACGTCCCGGAGGGGCTGTCCAGCGCGGCCGGCATGCGCCAGGCGGGCCGCACCCGGCGGTACGTCTTCCTGCTGTGGACCGGGATCGCGCTGATCAGCGGTGTGGCGGCGCTGCTCGGCAACACCCTGCTGGGCGGCGCACCGCCGGAGGTGCTGGCCGCCATCACCGCGCTGGCCGGCGGGGCGATCCTCGCCATGATCACCGACACGATGGTCCCGGAGGCGTTCGAGAACGCCCACCTGCTGGTCGGCCTCATCACGGTCGCCGGCTTCCTGACGGCCTTCGCGCTCTCCCACGCGTGAGCGCGAAGGGCTGCGTGAGTCGACCGCCGGCGAGCGGCATTGCTTAGCGGCGCATTAAACCGGCACGGCGGATTCGTCGTGACGCCGTCGGGGCTCCTAGCATCAGCGGGGTGCGCATGACGTCGCTTGCCGCTCTGCTCGTCCTCGGTGTCGCCACCGCGACCCTGCCCGCCTGCGGGTCCACCGATCCGGCTCCGGCCGGCGCGTCGGCCACCCCGCAGGCCACGCCGGAAGCCCTCTCGACGGGCGACCAGGGTGTCGCACCGGCGGGCCGGGACGGTCTCGGTGGCCCCGGGGCCAGCGCGAGCCCGAAGCCGACCACCCCGGCCGCCAAGGCGCTCGCGGCCGGCAACCCGAACGGCCACGCCACCGTGCCGACCGAGGCGCGCGCGGTGGACACGTCGAAGCCGACCCGCACCATCGGCACCGGCACCCCGGCGAGCTGCACCTCGGCGGCGGTGGTGAAGGCCGTGGCCGCCGGCGGCGTCATCACGTTCAACTGTGGACCGGCCCCGGTGACGATCAAGATGGCCGCCACCGCGAAGATCCGCAACGCCAACGGGCCGAAGATCGTGCTCGACGGCGGCGGCAGGGTGACGCTGAGCGGCCAGGGGCAGCGCCGCATCCTCTACATGAACACCTGCGACGAGGCCCAGGGCTTCACCACCTCGCACTGCCAGAACCAGGACCACCCGCAGCTCACCGTGCAGAACCTGACCTTCGCCGACGGCAACTCCACCGGCGACAAGACGGAGGGCGGCGGCGGGGGCGCGATCTTCGTCCGCGGCGGACGGCTCAAGGTGGTCAACTCGCGCTTCGTCCACAACCGCTGCGACCGTACCGGCCCGGACCTGGGGGGTGCGGCCGTCCGGGTGCTGAGCCAGTACGAGAACAAGCCGGTGTACGTCGTGAGCAGCACCTTCGACGGCGGCTCCTGCTCGAACGGAGGGGCGCTGAGCAGCATCGGCGTGTCGTGGGTGGTGCTCAACAGCCTGCTCAGGAACAACGAGGCGATCGGCAGCGGCGCCAACCCGGCCAAGTCCGGCACGCCCGGCGGCGGCAGCGGCGGCGCGATCTACTGCGACGGCAACGAGTTCACCGTACGGATCGCCGGCACCGTCATCGAGAACAACAAGGCCAACGAGGGCGGCGGCGCGATCTTCTTCGTCAGCAACAACCGCACCGGCACGATGAAGATCGAAAACTCCCCGCTGCGCCGCAACCCGAGCGGCAAGTTCGAGACCCCCGGCTACCGCGGCATCTTCTTCCTGGGCGCCCGCAACCCCGAGGTCATCGGCCCCAAGCCCGCCTGACCGCCCGCCCTCTGACCGCCCGCCCCTGGCCGCCTGGCGGCCTGCCGCAGGTGATCAAGAGGTTCGGGTCACCGAGGCCGGGTTTTCTGACCCAAAGCTCTTGATCACCGCGTCAGTAGGGGTTCTTCTCGCCTGGCGGGTGGGCGTGCAGGAGGCCGGCGGGGCGGCCGGGCAGGGTGCGCGCCGCGGAGAGCGGCGGGCTGGCCGTGTGGTCGCCGCCGGCCATGCCGACGAACAGCTCCTTGAGCGCGGTCAAAGCGTCGATCTTGGGTACCCAACCCAGCTCGGTCTCGGCCCGCTCGCTGGACATCAGTGGCGCGTTCAGGCCCAACTCGACCCAGCCCGCGTCGACCGGCTGCAACCGCGCCCGCCAGGTCAGCGCCGCCGCCACCCGCAGCACCGGAGCGGCGACCGGCACCGTCCAGCCGTGGAAGTGCCGAGCCACCAGCTCCGGGGTCAGCACCGGGTCCGCGGCGACGTTGAACGCGCCGCGCGCATCACCCAGAACCGCCCTGGCGTACGCGTCAGCCACATCGTCGGCGTGGACCGCCTGCATCCGCAGCCGCCGGTTGGTCGGCACCAGCGGTATCCGGCCGAAGCGCAGCAGTCGTACCGGCGCCAACGGGCCGAGAAAATAGCGGGTGATCTCCGTACCGGCGTCCCGCTGGAAGATCAGACCGGGCCGCAGGCGAACCACCCGCAGCGTCGGGTGCTCCCGCTCCAGTCCGTCCAGCAGCGCCTCGACCTCGGCCTTGTGCTCGCTGTACGACGAGCCGGACACTCCGGTGGCCGGCCACCGCTCGCTGATCGGGTGGTCCTTCGGGCCGGGCGCGTACGCGCCGACCGACGAGGCGTACACCAGAGCGGGCACCCCGGCCCGCGCCACCGCCTCGAACACCGCCCGACTGCCGTCGACGTTCGTCCGGCGCAGCACCCGCCGGTCGTGACTGGGTTGGATCTGCCAGGCCAGGTGCACCACCGCGTCCGCTCCCGCGAACACCTCGGCGAGCTGGCCCACCGCGCCCGGCGCACCGATGTCGCAGGAGTGCCACTCCACCTGCTCGTACGGCGTACCGGCATCCGGGCCGGGCAACCGCCGGACCACCCCGGCCAGCTCCACGCCGCGCTCCCGGCGCAGCCGCCGCAGCACCGCCGTACCGACGTTGCCACTCGCCCCCACCACCACGATCCGCATGCCCGACCCCGTACCCGTCCAGCAGCCGGTCAACCGCCGCCGCGCGCCGCGCCCGTGGACTCGGCTTCCTGCATCTCGGGGTAACGGCGGGGGCGGGACAGCCCGACTTCCCTGAATCCGAGTCGATCAAGGGCGCGGCGAGTCGCGGACCCAGCCGTGCTTCTCCTTGCCCCGGCGACCGAGGGTGGCCGCCAGGCAACGCGGGCAGATCCAGCCCACCGCGTCCGCCTCGGTGAGCACGTCGGTACCCAGGTAGTCGAAGCGCACGTGCGGAAAGCGGCGCAGCCGAGTGCGGCTGAGCGCCAGACCGCAGACGGTCTGGTTCTGGCCGGGCAGCCACGCGTGCACCTCCCCGCCCGGCTGACGTACGCCGTCCGACCCGATCTCCTCCCCGGAAGCCGCCACCGCCGGGCTGCCGCTCGCGCTCATGCCCGTTCCCATTCCCCAGCCGTCCCTCGCCACACACGGTGGCGTGCGGTCGGCATGATCCACTCCACCTCCCCGACACGGCGGTATCCACCGCCCCGGACACCGCCACCTCGCCGACCTGGTGTTGATCACCTGAGCTCGCCAGGCATCGACGGCCGGCTGGAAGCCGAGAGTCAACGACGCTGACTGTCAGGTAACCTGAGCGCGCGGGCCGCTAGCTCAATGGCAGAGCTGTGGACTTTTAATCCATAGGTTCAGGGTTCGAGTCCCTGGCGGCCCACCAGTTGATCTTCTGTGAGAGTCTCCCCGGGTCACCTATGCGAGGTACAGTTTTCTGTACTTACCCTGGAGGTGGTCATGCGGACCGTGAACTTCACCCAGCTTCGACAGAACCTGGCCGCCGAACTCGACAGCGTCATCAACGACGCGGAGGAAGTAGTGGTGACCCGGTCCGGACACGAGCCCGTGGTGATCGTGCCACTTGCGGAGTACGAGTCGATGAAGGAGACCGAGTACCTCCTTCGCAACCCGGCCAACGCCGCAGCCCTGCGCCGCTCGATGGCAGAGCTTGAGAAGGGCGACGCGGTCGAGCGGGACCTGATCGACCCGGCCACCGTCCGGGACATCGCGTGAGGCTGGTCTTCACCGCGACGGCCTGGAACCAGTACCTCAGCCACACCGACCGCAAGTTGGTCAAACGCATCAACGATCTCATCGCGGACGTGATGCGCAACGGATACGAGGGCATCGGCAAGCCGGAACCCCTTCGAGGAGAGCTGTCCGGCTTCTGGTCCCGCCGGATCGATCGCGAACACCGGCTGGTGTATCGGGTCACCAAGGACGACGTCGAGATCATCGCCTGCCGGTACCACTACGTCGACCGGTAGCGGACGGCCAGTCACTCGCGTCGGGCGGCTCCGCGCATCGCGTACGTCACCAGGCCGGTGACCGCCAGGACGGTTGCGACCGCCGCCGCCGGTCGGCTGGTGTGGGGTTGTCCCTGCCAGGTGGCGAACGCGCCCCACGTGCTCGGCTGAGGGAACATCGCGGCGACGACAGCCCAGCCCATGGGGAGGAACCAGGCGCGGGCCGCGCCCACGACCGCCGCGCAGAGGGCGGTCAGGCCCAGCAGGCCGGCGGAGTCGCGGACCACCAGCGCGGCGGGGCCGAAACGGGCACCGGTGAGCTGAGTGGCGAGCAGCACGACGAGTACGACCGCCAGAGCGGCCAGCAGGTGCACGGCTCGGCGCCACGGCCAGTGCAGTGCGGCAGTGCGTTCCAGGTCTTCGTCCGGGGCGGCCAGCGTGGTCGACAGGACCGCCACCATCAGCATGACCGTCAGTACGACGAGCAGGAGGATGGCGTCGCGCTCCTTCGAGAGGGTCAGCCACAGCGCCCAGATCAGCGCTGCGGCGCCGACGGACGCGGCCAGTGCCAGGGGTACGCGTCGTGCGCGCAGGTGGAGGGTCATCGCGACAGCAGTCCGGTGGTGTCCCGGCAGGCCAGGATCGCGTCGCGTACCGCCGTCACGCGGGCGATCGCCTCCGGTGCCGGTAGCTTCTGCAGGCCCTGCCACAGGGTGACCGCCTCGGCGTTGAGCTGCGGATCCTCCTCGATCATCTCGGGGATCACGCCGACGTCGGAGACCGGCTCGCGGCCGAGCAGGTGGTAGGCGGCTGCTCGTTCGACCGCGCCGTTGCGCTCGCATTCCCCGTTGCCGTACCCGGTGCCCAGGCCGAAGACCATCTCGGGGACCACGGCGTCGGGGTGGGCCAGGCCGCCGTGGTCGTCGATCCGGACGTCGATCGTGACGATGTCGGCGTCGCGGGCGGGCGCGTCCTCGAGGAATAGGGCCCGCCTGTCCTCGTGCGCCTGCGTGGGGGCGTTCGGCATTTTCGCGAGGACGGACAGGCCCTGGCGGGCGAGGGGGGTCAGCGCATCCAGCACGTTCGCGTGGACGCGGGTGACGCAGACCTTCGGCGCGTCGTCGGTGCAGACGAGTTCGCGGGCGACGGGGTCGACAGGTGCGACGAGGGCTGCGTCGTCGCGGGGGACGATCGCCGCCGCGGCGCCGAAGCCGAGCAGCACCGGCAGCACGGCGGCCACCGAGGCCCGTCGGCCCCCGGCGACCAGCAGGAGTACGCCGGTCAGCGCGAGCCCGCCCATGAAGAGGGCGAGCACGGCGGTGACCCGCGGGTCGATGGTCTGGAACGGGTAGAACGGGGTGCTGCCGTAGGCGGGCGACAGGATCGCGCCCATCCAGTCGGGCCGCATGATCACGGTGAAGAAGACCAGCAGCACACCCGCCACGGCGAGCACGGGTGCGGTCACCAGAGTGGGCAGCAGCCGCCCGATGCCCAGGCCGAGCCAGGCCGCCGCGACGAGGCAGAGCGCGCCGACCAGCGTGATGGCGACGACGTCCGGCGGGAAGTAGGCGGCGGTCGACGCGATCCGCATGCCGCCCGCGGCGACCACGAGCAGGAAGGCGAGCCCGACCGAGGATCCCATCGCGACGAGGACCGGCAGCATCCGGCGGATGCGGGACCGGGGTGTGGTGGCGAACAGTTCGCCGACCTTGGCCCGGTGCTCGCGGCGGCCCTGCCACGCTCCGGCGGCCAGGGCGATCGGCCACAGCAGGATCATGTACTCCTTCACGGTCAGCGTGAGGGACATCCAGCCCTCCGACCAGCGCCCCGGGGCGATGTAGAGGGCGGCGACGCCGACCGCCAACGCGAGCAGGGCAGCGCCGGCCGCGGCGGAGCGCCGCAGTTCGATCCTCAGGACACTCATCGGGCGGCCTCCGCGTGGTGGCGGCGGAGCAGGGCCGAGTAGCCGCGTTCGGCGGGGCTGTCGCCCGGGTGGTGTTCGTCGCCCTGGGTGGCCAGGGCGGCGGGCGTGCCCTGCCAGACCAGCCGACCCTCGTTGATCAGCACGACCTCGGTGCAGGCGGCGACCACGTCCTCGACGAGGTGGGTGGAGACCAGTACGCAGGCGTCCGTACCCAGGTCGCGCAGCAGCTCGCGCAGGTCGAGGCGCTGTTCGGGGTCGAGGCCGACGGTCGGCTCGTCCAGCAGCAGCACCTGCGGGTCGTTGACGATGGCCTGGGCGACGCCGGCCCGGCGCAGCATCCCGCCGGAGAGTGTCCGGAGGCGGGCGTCGGCCTTGGCGCTGAGTCCCACGCGGTCGATCGCGCGCTGCGTGGCCGCCGGGATGTCGGGCTTCGGCATCTCCTTCAACCAGGCCAGGTACGACACGAACTCGCGCACCGTGAACCGCGGGTAGTAGCCGAAGTGCTGCGGCAGGTAGCCCAGCGCGCGCCGGGCCTGGCGCAGGTCGGCGCGGCCGTCGACCGAGCTGCCGAGCAGGGTGAGCCGACCTCCGGCCGGCTTGAGCACGGTGGCGAGGGCACGCATCAACGTCGTCTTGCCCGCGCCGTTGCGCCCCAGGAGGCCGTGCACGCCGGTGCCCAGGCTCAGGTCGAGCCCGTCGACGGCCAGGTGGCGGCCGGCCCGCACCTTCAGCGCCTCGGCGTGAATGGCCCAGGGGTGGATGGTGGTGGCCGTTTCGGCCGTACTCACCGCTCGCATGGTGGTTCCTTTCAGAACGAGGTGAGGCGCCGGAAGCTGTTGGCGCGCAGGAGGGTCAGGGCGGCCAGCACGACAGTGACGACGGCCCACCCGCCGGTGGCCGCCGGTTCCAGGAGCACCGGCAGTTCGGCGGTGGCGAGGCTGGGCGCGACCACGGCGGCGGCCCAGGCCACCATCAGGCCGATCGCGGCGCGGTGAACGCCGACGAGGGAGCCGAGCAGCAGCGTGGCGGCGGTGAAGGCCAGGCACGGCAGGAGCATCAGCGCGGGGTTCGCCCGGCTGGCGCCGAGGGCGGCGAACGCGGCGAGCACCGGGATGACGAGGACGAGCACCACTGCGGTACGGCGCAACAGCATCGTCAGACCGGCCGACGGGGTGCCGACGATCAGCTCCCAGGCCGGGTCGGCGCGTCTGCTCCAGGCAGCCGCGACCCCGGGCAGCGGCGCCAGGGGCGCGAGCAGCAACACGATCGACGGCAACTCGGACAGGAAGTACGTGAGCAGGGCCGCGGTGCCGAGCACGCCGGCGGTCATGGCGACCCACGGCAGCAGCGCCGCCACGAACCAGCGCTGCCGCACCGGCGTACGGAAGAAGGCCCTGGACCGTGGGGCGGGGCCGGCGGCGATCCCACGGTCGACGGCTGCCGCGACCTCGGCGACCAGGGCGCGCGACTCGGCCGTGGTGCTGCCGGCCAGGCGGGCGCGGCAGTCGGCGCAGTTCTCCAGGTGCACCTCGATCGACCAGACGGTCGCCTCGTCGAGGCCGGGATCGAAGTCGGCGTAGCGGTCGATGTCATTCAGGGTGGGATGCGTGGTCATGACAGGGCCTCCCGCAGGACGATCCGGGCGCGGCGGATCCGGGACTTGACGGTGTTCTCGGGTACGCCCAGCAGCACGGACGTCTCGCGGACGGTGAAGCCGTCGAGGACGGTGGCGCGCAGCACCGCGCGGACCTCGGGCGCCAGCACGGCGAGGGCCTGTTCGAGTTCCTGCCCGACCCGGCCGGCCAGCACCTCGTCCTCGGCGGCGGGCACGACCGTCTCGACCGGGTGTACCTGCGGCGTCCGGGCCTGCCGGGAGCGACGCCGGAACGCGTCGACCAGGCGGTGCGCGGCGATGGTCCACAACCAGCCGACGGCGCTGCCGCTGACCTGGTCGCCGGCGAAGCTGCCGGCCGCCCGCCACACCGTCAGGTAGGTCTCCTGGAGGACGTCGGCGACCACATCGGGGTCGGCGCACCGACGCCGCAGCCGCACCTCCAGCCAGGGTGCGGTGCGCCGGTAGAGCTCGTCGAAGGCCCGCCGGTCACCGTGGGCCACGCGACGTACGAGTTCCTGCTCGTCGGCCGCGTCCAGACTTCGTCTCACATCAGGTAAGACGACGACCCCCTCGTGATCGGGTCCCGCATCGGTGTGACCGCCGTCACCAACGCCGGCCCGGTCGGACGTCAATGGCGTTGCACGGCCACGGGTCCGCTGGTTAGGTTGACGCCATGTCCAGCTCGTACGCGTCCCCGACGGCGTCCCCCGACGTCCTGTTCGGCGCGCTGCGACGCCGGCGGTCCTGCGACCGCCCGCGCTGAGCATCCCTCACCTGCGACCGGCGGATCGAGCCGCCGGTCGTCACCGATCGTCCTCGGTCCGCCCGCATCCCCTTCCGGTGATCCGCGAGCGGCGGATCCGAGCGAGATCGGCGTACCCATGGATCTGGAAAAGCTGCTGACCGACCGGCTGGCGCCGGCGTTCGCGACGGTGGCCGGCGTACCTGTCGACCCGGTCGTGCGGCGGTCTCCGCGCGCGGACTTCCAGTCCGACGCGGCGCTGGCGTTGGCCCGGCGGCTCGGCCGGCCGCCGCGCGACGTCGCCGCCGAGGTGCTGCAGTACGCCGACCTGGCCGACGTGTGCAGTGTCGCCGAGGTGTCCGGGCCGGGCTTTCTCAACCTGACCGTCGCCGACGCGGTCCTGGCCGGGCTGGTGTCCGCGCTCGCCACCGACCCGCGGCTGGGTGTGCCGGTGGCCGCCGAGCCGGAGACCGTGGTCATCGACTACTCGGCGCCGAACGTGGCGAAGGAGATGCACGTCGGGCACCTGCGCTCGACGGTGATCGGCGACGCGGCGGCCCGGCTGCTGGAGTGGCTGGGGCACCGGGTGCTGCGGGCCAATCACCTGGGCGACTGGGGCACGCCCTTCGGCATGCTGATCGAGCATCTGGCCGATCTGGGCGAGGCCGAGGCCGCACACGAGCTGTCCATGGGGGACCTGGACTCGTTCTACAAGGCGGCTCGGGCGAAGTTCGACGCCGACGAGGCGTTCGCCGAGCGGTCCCGGCGGCGGGTGGTGGCCCTGCAGGGCGGCGATCCGGTGACGCTGCGGCTGTGGCGGCTGCTGGTGGAGCAGTCCGAGCAGTACTTCCTGACCGTGTACGACAGGCTCGACGTGACCCTCACCGAGCGGGACTTCCACGGCGAGAGCAGCTACAACGACCTGCTCGCCCCGGTGGTCGAGGACCTGGGTCGGCTCGGCCTGCTGCGCGAGAGCGAGGGGGCGGCCTGCGTGTTCCCGCCCGGCTCGGTGGGCCGGGGCGGCGAGCCGCTGCCGCTGATCGTCCGCAAGTCCGACGGCGGGTACGGGTACGCGGCGACCGACCTGGCGGCGATCCGGCAGCGGACCGACGCGCTGGGCGCGACCCGACTGCTCTACGTGGTCGGGCTGCCGCAACGGCGGCACTTCGAGATGGTGTACGCCGTCGCCGCACAGGCCGGTTGGCTGTCCCCGCCGGCCCGGGCCGAGCATGTCGGGTTCGGCTCGATCCTCGGGTCGGACGGGCGGATGCTGCGCAGCCGGGCCGGCGGGTCGGTGAAGCTGGTCGGGCTGCTGGAGGAGGCGATCGCGAGGGCCACCGCGCTGGCCCGGGACCGGAACCCGGAACTGGGCGAGGCGGAGGCGGCCGAGGTGGGCCGGGCGGTCGGCATCGGCGCGATCAAGTACGCCGACCTGTCCAACGACCGGCACCGGGACTACGTGCTCGACTGGGAGCGGATGCTGTCCCTGGACGGCAACACCGCGCCCTACCTCCAGTACGCGTACTCCCGGATCCAGTCGATCTTTCGGCGGGCCGGGGTGGCGGCCCGGCCGGAAGCGGCCGTCTCGCTGGCCGAACCGGCGGAGCGGGCGCTGGCCTTCGAGCTGGTCGGCTTCGGCCGGGTGGTCGGCGAGGTGGCGGAGAACCTGGAGTTCCATCACCTCGCCGGCTACCTGTACCGGCTGGCCGCGGCGTTCAGCGCGTTCTACGAACGGTGTCCGGTGCTGCGGGCCGAGGGGCCAGTCCGGGACAGCCGGCTGGTGCTCTGCGACCTGACCGCCCGGGTGCTTCGGCAGGGCCTGCACCTGCTCGGCATCCGGACCCCCGAACGCATGTGAACGCCCCCTTACTGCTCCGCCATGGCCATGGCGCTCGGGGCTGACGTGGCTATCCTCTTCAGGTGCTGGTCCGTGTGGAGATCGTTGGCACGAGTCCGGCACTGCGAAGGGACCTTCGACATGCCCCGTGTGGTACCGGCAGTCATCCGCGCGCTTGACGTCCTCGAACTGTTCCTGGATTGCCCCCAACTGTCGGCCCGCCAGGTGATGGAGCGGCTCGACCTGCCCCGCACCACAGTCCACGAGCTGCTCGTGACGCTTGAGGCTCGCTCGTACCTGATCTCCGTACCGGGCCAGCCGGTGCAGTACCGGCTCGGCATGCCGCTGTTCCAGCTGGGCGCGGCGTTCGCGGGCCGGCTTGATCTGGTACGCGAGGCGCAGGGCGTCGCGCGGGACGTGGCCGCCAGGTGTGACGAGGCGGTTCATGTGGCGGTGCTCGACGGCGCCGATGTCATCTACCTCGTCAAGTTCGACAGCACGCACCCCGTGCGGATGGTTTCCGGTGTGGGGCTGCGGCTGCCGGCCCACTGCACGGCGGTCGGCAAGGTACTGCTGTCGGCCCTCGATCAGGCGGACCTGGACGCCGTCCTGTCGAAGGATCCGCTGCCGGGGATGACGCCGGACAGCATCACCGACCCGGACCTTCTCCGTGAGCATCTCGAAGGTGTCCGGGCGGAGGGTGTCGCGGTCGACGTCGGCGAGTCGGACAGCGCGATGCGCTGCGTCGCGGCGGCGATCCGGGACCATTCCGGTGCCGTCATCGCCGCGATGAGCCTGTCCGCGCCGATCATCCGCTGGACGCCTGAGGTGCAGGTGGAGTGGACCGGGCTGGTTCGGGAGGGCGCGGCCGCGCTGTCGGCTCGGATGGGCTACCGGGCCCAGTCTCGATAGCCGACCTCCCGCTTTCGGGTCGAAACAGCATCGAAACATTGACATTACTCAGTGCGCTGCTCTAGCGTCGCGACCACTCGATCCGGTATATCGAACCTAGTTCGAAATCTCGAACGGCGGTGGTCCCGTGACCCGACCGAACTGGAACGTCAGCGCCACCATCTCGGCCCGGTCGCCGATCGCCTCAACCTCGTCGCGCTGCCCGACGTGCGGCACCCGAAATGTCGCGAGTGGCCCGGGCGAAGCGTGCGTGAGCGGACGTTCCCCGGTGGTGGGCGGGCCCGCTCGCCACCGTGGCGACCCACGAACGACCTGATCTCGACGGGCGACCGTCCGTGGTCGCCGCCACAGAAACCCAACTGGAACACAACCATCGCGGTGTCCGCCAGGTGAGCCTTCGGCGTGCAGCCGTGCGCGGGGAAATGAAGGAGGCGAATGTCCATGGAAGAAAAGCCGGCGTGGTCTCGGCGCGGCTTTCTGGGGGTGGGGGTGGGTGTGCTCGGCGCGACCGGCCTGGCCGCGTGCGGGGGCAGCTCCGAATCGCCCAGCAAGGTGCAGCCGGACGTTCCACAGGAGCTGATCGACGCCGCGTCGTCGATGAAGGGCTCCTCGATGGGGATGCTGTCGCAGAAGCTGTACTCGACGGCGGCGAACGAGGCCCTCGACAGCTCGGTCAAGAAGTTCGCCGACACCACCGGAACGAAGATCGAGAACAGTCTGGTCCAGGCCGACGCCGGTGACGTGGTGGCCAAGATCGACGCCGAGGTCAAAGGCGGGGTGGCGCGCGACCTGGCGTTCATGACCGACTCGCGGTTCGTCGCGCAGTTCCAAGCGCTGGGCGACCTGGAGGACGTGACGGACGTCGTCACAGCGCTGACCGCCACGTACGGCCAACCCTCCGCCGAGGCCACGAACTTCTGCGTCTTCGACGGGAGGTGGTTCGCGATCCCGTACCACTTCATCGGGATCGGATCGTTCCTGCGCAAGGACTGGATGCAGGACAAGGGCATCACGCCCAAGGACATCTACAGCTGGGAGGAGCTGCGGGACCTCTGCCTGGAGATCTCCGATCCCAGCAAGCGCCGGTTCGGCTGGGGCATGACGGTGAACCGGTCCGGTGACGGCAACGGCATGATCGAGGCGCTGATCAACGCGTACGGCGGGTCGATCGCCTCCAACGACGGCCGGAAGGTCACGTTCGACTCCCCCGAGACGGTGCAGGCGGTGACCTTCCTGGGCGACATCTACACCAATCCCAAGTACAAGCCGATGCTGCCGCCGGGGATCGCGAGCTGGACCGACACCAGCAACAACGAGAACTGGCTCGCGGGAATCCTCGGCTATACCCGCAACCAGTTCAGCGTCTACGCGGACTCCCGGACCAAGAAGAACCCGGTGTACGCGAACACCCACGTGTTCTCCGACTGCATCGGGCCGGCGACCAACAATCCCCTGCTGCTCGGCCAGTCGCAGGGCTTCGTCGTCTTCAAGGGCGCCAAGAACCCCGGGCTCGCCAAACTCCTGGCGCAGTACCTGGTCAGCGCGCCCGCGCTGCTCGGGGTGGCGAAGGAGGCACCCGGCCTGGTGATGCCCGCCTGGGAGAAGGTCTGGGACGCCGACCCGTTCTTCACCAGCGGCGACCCGGCGTTCCCCATGCTGCGCAAGATCACTCAACTGAAGCTGCCGCTGAACACGAAGAACGGCCTGACCTTCCCGCAGAAGGCCAGCGCCGGCCAGCAGGCCGTCGGCGCGGCGTACGTCCTCACCGACATGATGCAGCAGGTCGTCCAGGGCACGGCGCCGGCGCAGGCCGTGACGGCCGCCCACGCGAAGATGGTGCAGATCTTCAACCAGCAGGGGCTGCCGCAGTGAGGTCGGTCCGTCCTGCGCGGGTCCCGGCGGCGAGGGTGTCCTCG
>NZ_JBFAPG010000002.1:50574-55744 GCF_040675595.1 Micromonospora sp. NPDC049580 | reverse complement strand
GCGCGGCCGGGTCCTCGACGGGGTGCGCGACTAGGTGGCGTACCGTGTGGGCGTAGATCAGGGTGCCGAGCGCCGCGAGACCCGCGACGAGCCGGTCCACGGCGGGCCCGGGCTCGTCGTGGCCGGCGCCCCCGCCCGCCGGCAGCGGCGACACGTCACCGGCCGGCCCGATCGGGGCGGCAAGGGGTCGCGCGCCGACGGCGGCGGCCCGCGCGGCGGCGGCCAGGGTCGGCAGGTCGTCGACGCCGACGCGCAACGCGCCACCGAACACGCCGGTCGCGTCACCGTCGAGGGCGTCCAGCGGGCCGGCGTCGACGATCTGGCCGCGCTCCTCGCGCACGGCGGTCCGTCCGGGCACCGGCGGGTCGGTCAGCACCAGTGCCACGGTCGGTCCCACCGGGCTGGTGGCGAGGTGCCGCAGTACGGCGGTGTGCGCCACCAGGTCGGTGCCACTGATCAGCAGCGGCCCGTCGGCGGCGTCGGCCAGCTCGGCCAGCTCGTCGAGGGTGGCGGCGAAGCGCACGTCGGCCGCCCCGGCCCGGCGCAGCTGGGCGGCGAGTCGGTCGGCCAGCGGCTCGCCGGACGCGGTGCGCAGGCTCGCCGCGGCCGTCCCGGCGGCGAGCACGATCGCGAGCGTCACCGCGGAACCGCGGCGTGGTACGCGTCGAGCGCCTCGGCGATGGTGCCGTCGAGCGTCAACCGGCCCGCGTCGAGGTACAACCCCCGACGGCAGAACCGGGTCAGGTCCTTTTCGTTGTGTGACACCAGCACGAGCGTGCGCCCCTCCCCGAGCAGACGTTCAATCGTCGCGTAACACTTCTTGCGGAACTCCGCGTCGCCGACCGCGGTCACCTCGTCCATCAGCAGGATCGGGTGCGGCAGGTGCGAGATGATCGCGAAGCCGAGCCGCACCTTCATTCCCGACGAGTAGTGCCGCACCGACGTGTCGATGGCCCGTTCCACCTGCTCACCGGCGAACTCGACGATCTCGTCGAAGTGCCGCTTCAGGTAGCTCGTCGACAGCCCGTGCAGCCCACCGACCAGGTGCAGGTTCTCCCGCCCGGTCAGGTCGTTGGAGAAGCCGGCGGACAACTCCAGCAGCGGCGCCACCGCGCCGTGCACCCGGATGTCGCCCTCGTCGGGGATGAGCACCCCGGCGATCAGCCGCAGCAGGGTGCTCTTGCCGGTGCCGTTGCGGCCGATCACCCCGACGGTCTCGCCCGGCTCGACGGTGAACGACACGTCGCGCAGCGGCCAGAACTGGCCGGGCAGGGCGCCCCGGGCGCCCCGGTGGATGAACAGCTCGCGCAGCCGCAGTTGGCGGCGCCGGTTGCGGACGAACCGGATGCCCAGACCGTCCGCCTCGATGATCGGCGCGGCCACGTCAGAGTTCCTTGAGCACGGCGGGTTCCAACCGGCGGAACGACCACCAACCGGCGGCCAGCACCAGCAGGCTGCCGACGACCGTGGTGGCGAGCAGGCGGGTGTCCGGGAACTCGTCCGGGTACCAGATCGCGTGGTGCAGCTGGAAGATCCCGACCAGCGGGTTCAGCTCGTACGCCACCTTCAGCCAGCCCGGCAGGCCGGACTCCCGGACCAGGCTGAGCGGATAGATGATCGGCGTGGCGTAGAACAGCACCCGGATGATCAGCCGCAGGAACCGCTCCACGTCGCGCATCAGCACGTTCCACGCGGACAACAGCAGGGCCAGCCCGATCAGCAGCACCGCCTGCACCGCCACCGCGAGCGGCAGGGCGAGCAGCGACCAGCCGGGGTGGATCTTGCCGCGCGCCGCGTAGATCACCGCGATACCGATCAGGATCGGCAGGCCGGCCGCGTACTCGGCGAACCGACCGGTGACCCGGCCGATCGGGAACACCTGCCGCGGCACGTTCATCGTGGTGATCAGCCGGGACTGGCCGGTCAGGGCGTTGGTGGCCTCGCTCAACGCCGAACTGGCCCACATCCAGGCGAAGATCCCGGTGATCAGGAACAACGGGTACGACCCGGCCGCCTCGCCGAGGTGCCGACCGGTGTCGCGGGAGTAGAGCACCCCGAAGACGAACCAGTAGATGGCGCCCATGCCGAGTGGCTCGATCAGCGACCAGAAGTAACCCAGCACCGACTGCTGGTACTTGACCGCCAGATCCCGTCGGACCAGGATGCGCAGCGAGTTGCGGTGCGACCACAGGGCCGCGACGCCAGAGGTCACCGCAGCCTCCCGCCTCCTGAAAACGGACGCCAGGTTAGCAGTCGGTGAACGAATGCCCCGAATCGGCGGGGTTCAGCACTCGATCACGTTGACGGCCAGACCGCCCCGCGCCGTCTCCTTGTACTTGACCTTCATGTCGGCGCCCGTCTCCCGCATGGTCTTGATGACCTTGTCCAGCGACACCTTGTGCACGCCGTCGCCGCGCAGGGCCAACCGGGCGGCCGTGATCGCCTTGATGCTAGCCACCGCGTTCCGCTCGATGCAGGGGATCTGCACCAGGCCACCCACCGGGTCACAGGTCAACCCGAGGTTGTGCTCCATCCCGATCTCGGCGGCGTTCTCCACCTGTTCGGGAGTGCCACCGAGCACCTCGGCCAGCCCCGCCGCCGCCATCGAGCAGGCCGAGCCGACCTCACCCTGACAGCCGACCTCCGCGCCGGAGATCGACGCGTTCTCCTTGAACAGCACGCCGATCGCGCCGGCCGCCAGCAGGAACCGCACCACGCCGTCGTCGTCGGCGCCGGGCACGAACCGGGCGTAGTAGTGCAGCACCGCCGGGATGATCCCCGCCGCGCCGTTCGTCGGCGCGGTGACCACCCGGCCGCCCGCCGCGTTCTCCTCGTTGACCGCGAGCGCGAACAGCGTCACCCAGTCCATCGCGTGCAGCGGGTCGGCCGTCCCGGCGTCCGCCTCCAGGCCGCGCCGCAGCTCCGCCGCGCGCCGCCGAACCTTCAACCCACCAGGGAGTACGCCGTCCCGCTCATAGCCGCGCTGCACGCACTCCCGCATGACCCGCCAGATCTCCAGCAGGCCGGCCCGGATCTCCGCCTCGCTGCGCCACGAGCGCTCGTTGGCGAGCATCACCTCGCTGATCGACAGCCCGGTGCGGGTGGTGACCTCGAGGAGCTGCGCCCCGGTCAGGAACGGGTATCGCACCCGCGTGCTGTCCGGCTTGATGCGGTCCGCGCCCGCCGCCGCCTCGTCCACCACGAAGCCACCGCCGACGGAGTAGTAGCTGCGGGCCCGGACCTGCTCCCCGGCCGCGTCGAAGGCCACGAAGGTCATCCCGTTCGGGTGGTACGGCAGCGACCGGCGACGGTGCAGCGTCAGGTCCCGGTCCGGATCGAAGTCGATCTCGTGCGCACCCAGCAGACTGATCCGCCGCTCGGCGCGGATCCGCTCGACCCGAGGACCGACGGTGTCGGTGTCGACCGTCTCCGGCGCCTCGCCGGCCAGCCCCAGCAGCACCGCCCGGTCGCTTCCGTGCCCGTGCCCGGTCGCGCCCAGCGAACCGAACAGCTCGGCCTGCACCCGCGCCGTCTCGGTGAGCAGCCCGTCGGCCTTGAGCCCGGCCACGAACGTACGGGCGGCCCGCATCGGCCCGACCGTGTGCGAGCTGGACGGCCCGATGCCGACGCTGAAGAGGTCGAAAACACTGATCATGGCTGCGCTTCCTCGGCGTCGTCCCGTCGTACGGGATCCGCCCGGTCGTGGCCGCCGGTCCGGCAGCCCCGCTCGTGGCCGCCCGGTCGGGTGGCCGCCGGTCACCCGGGGTGTGGGTGCCCGACCTGCGAGCCTACCCGCCCAGCTCACCCCTCAACCGAGCACGGCGGCGGGGCCACCCGGCCGCCTCCCGCCGGCCGCTCGTCCGCCACCTTCGCGCAGCCTTCATGATCACGCTCGATCCTTGTTGTAGTGGCCTCGCGAGTGGCGGAAAGCCACTACATCCAGGATCGAGCACGACCTTGACCGGCGCGGGCTGCCGGCGGAGCGCGGGCGCGGGGCCTACGCACGGGGAGCGCGGGGCTTGCGTGCGGGGAGCGCGGGCTGCCGGCGGGGCGCGGGCGCGGGGCCTACGCGCGGGGAGCGCGGGCCGGAGGCGTCGAGCGGGGCCGCACGGGTAAGTACCTACGGGTCCATGGACCGCTGATCCTCCTCGGGACCGAGGGCAGGACGGCCACCCCTTTCTACCGTGGATTGCAGACGCGGCGCACCGCCGCAGAGTGGGAGTACGACGATGAGTCGCAAACTGGTTCGGCCCCGCCAGGGGCGCATGCTCGCCGGTGTCTGCGCCGGCCTCGGTCAGCGGTTCGGCATGTCCGCCGGGATGGTCCGGCTGCTGTTCCTGCTGTCACTGCTGCTGCCCGGCACCCAGGTGATCGTCTACCTGATCCTCTGGATCCTCATGCCGAACGAGGACCGCTACCTCGCCTCCACCGGCCACTGACCACCCCCGCACAGCACAGCGCAGCGCAGTCTGGAGGCCACCACGTCGACGATGTGGTGGCCTCCAGCCACCCCGCTCCTGGACATGGCGCGAATCTCGGGCGGGCACGAATCGCTGGTGGCGCGCGATCGAGTGGCAGCGCGCGGCCCCGCGGTAGCGCACAGCCCCGCGGTGACGCACAGCCCAGCGGTAGCGCGCGGCCCAGCAGTGACGCACAACCCGGCGGTAGCGCACGACCCGGCGGTGACGCACAGCCCAGCGGTGACGCACAGCCCAGCGGTAGCGCGCGGCCCCGCGGTAGCGCACGACCCGGCGGTGACGCACAGCCCGGCGGTGGTGCTGGTGGCCCGCGCGAAAGTCGCGGCGGTGGTGGTCGGTCCGGCGGGCGGGCGCAACCAGCGGCACAACCCGGACTCGCCGCAAGTCATGCCCCGCAGAAACCCTGACCGCAGGGCGTGACCGCGTCGGCGTCACGCGCCCAACCGGCCCTCCACTCCGAGATCTTGGACAGTTTCCGTTAGCTGCTGACGGAAACTGTCCAAGATCTGCTCATACCGCAGCCAGAGGATGGCGCGGACCCGACAAATCGCCCTGGCCGACGCCGACGAGCGGCGTGCACGGGTAATTGCCGACCTGCCAGCGGGGACGCAGGACGAGCACGGCGCGGAGGCAGCCACAGCAACGCGGCCCGGGTCGGTGCGGGCACCGAGCAGCGAGCAGCGAGGAGCAGG
>NZ_JBFAPG010000002.1:0-50474 GCF_040675595.1 Micromonospora sp. NPDC049580 | reverse complement strand
CGGCGAGCGGCAAGCAGCAGGCGGCGAGCGGCAAGCAGCAGGCGGCGAGCGGCAAGCAGCAGGCGGCGAGCGGCAAGCAGCAGGCGGCGAGCGGCAAGCAGCAGGCGGCGAGCGGCGAGCGGCGAGCACCAGGCGGCGGGCTCCAGGCGTCAGGCGCCAGGCGCCAGGCGCCAGGCAGCGGGCGGCGAGCAGCAGGCGGCGGGCGGCGGGCGGCGGGCCAGTGAAAACGCCCGCCCCGACGGTGGTCGGGGCGGGCGCGGCTGCAGTTTTGGAGCGCCGGGCACCGGATTCCGGCACCGAAGCCCCGAGCGTGGAGATGCCGGACCGCCAGGCGCCGAGGGGCCGGATCACCGAGCACGGAGGTGCCGGGGCGTCCGAGCGCCGCAGCGACCTACTGCCGAAGCGTCGAGCGTCAGGGGGCCGTGTAGGTGACCGTGACCTGCTGGTAGCCCAGCGAGCGCAGCAGCCCCTGCAGCATCTTGCGGGTGTTCTCCTCGGCGCGGGCGGAGAGCCCGCTGTCCCGGGCGGCGGCGGTGATCCGTTCCTCGGCCAGTTGGTAGACCTGCTGCTGCCGGTTGGGGTCGTTGCCGACCAGGTCGCCGAGCCGGTTGAGCAGGCCGCGCTGCTCGGCGAAGACGTAGCTCTTCTCCATGTCGAGGTTGGTCTCGCCGAGCTGCGGCGCGGGCAGCTTGATCTCGACCGACTTGCCGTCGGCGGACTGCACGATCGCACCCTCACCGATCTTGGTGAAGTCGACGTACGCCTCGACGCTGCCGGCCCCGACGAACAGGGTGCGTTCGTTGAGCAGGAAGTCCGGGACGTTGCGCCGGTCGTTCTGGGTGTCGACCACGACTTGGAAGTTGCCTTCGGCGGCCACGTAGCGGCTGAGATCCTGGATCGACTTCAGCAGCGGCGGCTGGCTGCGGTCGGTCTGCTCCTTGGTGAACGGGTTACGGAAATCGGGCAGGAAGCCGGTCGCCTGCACGCCGAGCAGCACCACCACGGCCAGCGCGGCGGCACCGAGCAGGAGGAGCAGCCCACGGGCCGCACCCCCACCCCCGCCGGCCGGAGGACCATCGGTGCCACCCGGCCCGCCCGGAGTCGGGTCGGGTGTCGCGGCCGAGCGCTCCTTGAGGTCGTCGCCGGTCGGGTAACCGGGGAACTCCCTCGTGGGCTCGTTGATGCCAGCGTCGCGGGCCATCACACTCACCGTCCTCGTCAGACACGTCGTCTGTCAATGACGGTACGGCCCCGGTACGACAGCCGCGCGGCGAGCGGCCGGAATGCGTAAACGGGCAGGTCAGGCGAACGCGGAGAGCCCGGTGAGCCGCTGCCCGACGACGAGCTGGTGGATCTCGGACGTGCCCTCGTACGTCAGGACGCTCTCCAGGTTGTTCGCGTGCCGCATCACCGGGTACTCCCCGGAGACGCCGTTGGCGCCGAGGATGGTGCGGCACTGCCGGGCGATGGCCAGGGCCTCCCGCACGTTGTTCAGCTTGCCCACGCTGACCTGCTCGGGGCGGAGCCGGCCGCCGTCGGCGAGCCGGCCGAGGTGCAGCGCGAGCAGTTGGCCCTTGACCAGTTCGACGGCCATGTCGGCGAGCTTGGCCTGGGTGAGTTGGAATCCGGCCAGCGGCCGACCGAACTGGGTACGGCTGGTGGCGTACGCCAGGGTGGTCTCCAGGCAGTCCCGTGCCGCGCCGAGTGAGCCCCAGACGATGCCGTACCGGGCCTCGGTCAGGCAGCTCAGCGGCGCCTTGAGCCCGACCGCCTCGGGCAGTTGGGCGTCGCCGGGGAGCCGGACGTCGTCGAGCACGATCTCGCCGGTCACCGACGCGCGCAGGGACATCTTGCGGCCGATCTCGCGGGCCGTGACGCCGGGCGTGTCCATGGGTACGGCGAAACCGCGGACGCCCTCGTCGGTGCGTGCCCAGATGACGGCCACGTCGGCGATCGGCGCGTTGGTGATCCACATCTTGGCGCCGGTGAGCACCCAGTCGTCGCCGTCGCGGCGGGCCCGGGTGGTCATGGACGCCGGGTCGGAGCCGTGGTCGGGTTCGGTGAGGCCGAAGCAGCCGATCGCCTCGCCGGTCGCCATCGCCGGCAGCCAGCGCTGCTTCTGCTCCTCGCTGCCGTAGCGCCAGATGGCGTACATCGCCAGTGAGCCCTGCACCGAGACCAGCGAGCGGAGCCCGGAGTCACCGGCCTCCAGCTCCTGGCAGGCCAGCCCGTACGCGACGGCGGAGGCGCCGGCGCAGCCGTAGCCGGTCAGGTGCATGCCGAGCAGACCGAGTTTGCCGAACTCGCGGGCCAGCTCGCGGGCCGGCACGCGACCCTCCTCGTACCACTCGGCGACGTGGGGGCGGACCCGGTCGTCGACGAGCTGGCGGACGACGTCGCGGATCTGCCGCTCCTCCTCGCTGAGCGACGGGTCCAGGTCGAGCAGATCGAGGGCAGTCATGCCGTCACCTTAACGAAGCCTCAGCTCAAGCCGTTCAGTCGATCGGCCCGGAGAGCACCAGCACGCGGGCGTGGATCTGGTTGCGCTGTTGCAGGGCGGCACGCAGGGCGCGGTGCAGCCCGTCCTCCAGGTAGAGCCCACCGTTCCACTGGACCACGTGCGGAAAGAGGTCGCCGTAGAAGGTCGAGTCCTCGGCGAGGAGCTTGTCGAGCGCCAGCTCGCGCTTGGTGGTGATCAACTGGTCCAGGCGCAGCGGACGGGGCGGAATCTCCGCCCACTGCTTGAGCGTCAGGTTGTGCTCCGGATAGGGACGCCCGTCCCGGACCGCTCTGAAGATCACGACGGCACGCTCCCCTCCCCGTGGCCGGGCCGACCGACGACACCGAGCCGGGCCGCGGCGGGCACCGCGCGGCGCGGCACCGATGACCGTGCCAGCCTAGCCGTCCAGCGCACGCGACGTTCTGCTCCCTGATGTCAGTTTCGCTACCGCTCGCCCGATCCTCAACTCCGACGAACGGGACGCGCCACTCAACTCCACCGCCCGCGCCGCACCACCTCGTCCATTTCGCGCCGCCCTCGGCGCAGCGATGGTGACCGATGGTCCGGCGCACGGTAACCGATTGTGACGGCACCGATGGGGTGGTACTCCTCCGGCACGCCGAACGCGCCCCGGTACGCGCCCAGCCGCTGCGGCGGAATCCCGAAAAAGCACGCCCCCAGCCCCTCGTCCACGGCGGTGAGCAGCATCAGGAGCGCGGCGAAGCCGGTGTCCACGTACCAGTAGGGCACCGGCCAGCGGTCGGTCGACCGGTCGGTCCAACCCTTGTCCGGCTCGGCGTACCGCCGCAGGTAGGCCGACTCGTTGGCGTGCGGCACCACGATGAGCGGCGCCCTGCGCATCCCCGCCAGCCAGCGCTCCCGCCCGCCACCCTCCGGCGTGGTGGCGGCCCAGAACCGCTCCCGGTCGGCCGGCTCCTGGAGCACCAGGAAGCCCCAGCCCTGGGCGAACCCGGCCGAGGGGGCGCGGACGGCGTGGTCGAGCAGCCGATCCACCACGTCGGGCGGGACGGGACGGTCCGGGTCGTAGTTGCGCACCATCCGCCGTCGGCGGACGACCTCGGCGAACTCCATCAGGCCCCGGGACGGATGCCCCAGGCACCCCGCCAGGTCGTGCCGGGCTTGAGCGTGAGCAGGTCCTTGCCCGAGCGGAACGCGTCCGGCGGGCAGGTCATCGGCTCGATCGCCACCGAGCGCCGGTGCCGCTCGCCGATGAGCGCGTCCCCGGTGAACACCTGCCACCAGCCGAACTCCGCGTCCGCCCAGATGCTCACCCCCGACGAGGAGTCCGGCGCGGCCAGGCTCACCGAGGAACCGCCGTCGGCGTCCCGGACCACCTCGCCGAAGCAGAGGTCCAACTCCACGCCGCCGATCCGACGCGGGCTGGTCCAGTCGTACTCGGTGCCGGCCACCGGGGTCGCCCCGACCGGGAGCAGCCGACCGTCCACCAGCACACGGGTACGCGCCGGCAGCCGCATGACCAGGTCGTCCACCGCAACACCCGGCAGTTGCAGGTACGGGTGCACCGAGAAGCCGAACGGGGCCACCTCGGCGCCGATGTTGGTCACCTCGTGCTCGGCGCGCAGACCGTCCGCGCCGACGCTCCACCGGCTGACCAGTCGCAGCGGCCACGGGTAGCCGGGCTGCGGCGGCAGGTCGTAGCCGACCGTCACCGCATCCGCGGACTGCTCCAGCAGCCGCCACGGCACCCAGTTGACCAGCCCGTGGATGGCGACGTGCCGCTCCGGCTCGGTCAGCGCGAGCTGGTGCGTCCGGTCCGCGAACGGGTAGCGACCGTCGCGGATCCGGTTCGGCCAGGGCGCGAGCACCTGCCCGGCGCAGCCGGGGCACACCTCGTCGGTCTGGTACCCGTCGACCAGGTCGACACCCTCGTGCCGGTACGTCCGCAGCCCGCCGCCCACCTCCACGATGACTGCCTCGTGGCCCGCGGCGGCGATGGTCCACTGTGCGCCGGAGAAGGGGCGCTGGTCGGGGCTTTCCATGTCGGCGACCCTAACCGGTCACGGCCGGTCGCCGCTCGACGCCGTCGTCGCCCGGTAGCGCAGCAGCGCCGGGAAGGCGACCGCGAGCACCACCACGAGCACCGCCGAGGCGAGCCCACCGGCGACCCAGGCCACCCCGCCGCCGAACCCGGCGGCCATGGTGCCGGCCCGCAGGTCACCCAGGCGCGGACCGCCGGCCACCACCACCGTGTTGACGCCCTGGAGCCGACCGCGCATCCGGTCCGGCGCGTACACCAGCAGCATGGACTGGCGCAGTACGGCGCTGACCAGGTCGGCGGCGCCGGCCACGGCGAGCAGCACGACCATCAGCCAGAGCTGGTGGGCCAACCCGGCCGCGGCGATCGCCAGGCCCCAGCCGACCACCGCGACCACCAGGCCGACCCCCTGCCGGCGGAGGCGACCGATCCAGCCGGAGGTCAGCCCGCCGATCATCGAGCCGATCGCGATGGCGCTGTAGAGCAGGCCGACCGCGCCACCGCCGCCGAACCGCTCCTGGGCGATCTCCGGGAACAGCGCCCTCGGCATGGCCAGGATCATCGCGATCAGGTCGACGCCGAAGGAGAGCAGCAGCACCGGCGTGGTGGCGAGGTACCGGAATCCGTCGATCACACTGGCCAGGCCGGCACGTCGGGCCTGGCCGTCGGCGGTCGGCTCGGGCGGGAGCGAGGGCAGGCGCAGCGCGGCCCAGAGCATGGCGGTGAACAGCACCGCGTCCAACCCGTACGCGATCGGCAGCACCACCGTGGTGTCCGGCGAGGCGGAGAGGATCAGACCGGCCGCGAGCGGGCCGGCGACCGAGGCGGCGGTGAAGGTCGTGTAGTTCAGGGTGGTGGCGGACGCCACCAGGTCGTCCGGCACCAGCCGGGGCAGCATGGCGCTGCGGGCCGGCGAGGTGATCGCGAAGGCCACCGACTGCACCGCCATCAACGCCAGCAACAGCACCGGGCTGCCCACGTTCAGCAGCGCCTGGACCAGCAACCCGAGGGTGGATGCCCAGAGCAACAATGAGCCGCCGAGCAGCACCGCACGGCGGTCGCGGGCGTCGGCGACCGCGCCACCCCAGAGCCCGAAGACCAGCAGGGGTACGAAGGCAGCCACACCCAGCAGACCGACCCAGAACGAGTCCCGGGTCAGGGCGTACATCTCCACCGGCACCGCCACGGCGGTGAACTGGAAGCCGAACATCGCCACGGTGTTGCCGAGCCACAATCGCCGGTACGCCGGAACCCGCAGCGGACGGACGTCGATCGCCCAGCGGCGCGCTCCGCGCGGCCGGGCCTCCTGCACACCCGTCACGGCGCCAGCCGCTCGACGATCCAGTCGCTTCCGTCGACGCGACGGAACCGCAGGCGGTCGTGCAGCCGACCCGCCCGCCCCTGCCAGAACTCCACCGAGTCCGGCCGGACGCGCAGACCACCCCAGTGCGGCGGGGGCGGGATGACTGCCGCATCGGCGAACCGCTCGGTCACCTCCCGATAGCGGTCCTCCAGCGTGGCCCGGTCCGGCACCACCTGCGACTGCGGGCTGGCCCAGGCGCCCAGCTGCGAGCCGCGTGGCCGGCTCGCGAAGTACGACTCGGTCACCGCCCGCTCGACCGGGGCGATCGACCCGGCGACCACCACCTGCCGCTGCATGGGAAACCACGGAAAGACCAGGCTGGCGTACGGGTTGGCGGACGCCTCGACGCCCTTGCGCGAGAGGTGGTTGGTGAAGAAGACGAAGCCCTCGGGGTCGTACCCCTTGAGCAGCACCGTCCGGCCGCTGGGCCGGCCGGCGGCGTCGGCGGTGCCCACCACCATGGCGTTCGGCTCGGGCAGCCCGAAGGCCACCGCGTCGGCGAACCAGCTGTCGAACTGGCGGTGCCAGTCGGCGGCCAGGTCAGCTTCGGTCAGGCCCAGGTCCGCGGCGTACTCGTTACGCATCGCGGCCGGGGCGGGTGTGTCGCCCGTCACGTCCCCACTCCTTCTCGGCGGCCCGACATGCACCCTTCCGCGCTGGCCAGTCCGCATCGCCCAGTCTCACCGAGTGGCGCGGAGAATGCGCGTCCTCAGATGTCGTGTGCAGCACAGTCGCAGCGGGTCGCATATCCGGTTACGCAGCAGGCAAGATGTTCCGAACACATCCCTGAGGGTCGCCTAAGGCGCTCGGCCGACCGGGCCGGCTCAGCTGATCAGGCGCACCGACCAGATCCAGGAGAGCGACATGGCCGATTTCAAACCCGGTCTGGAGGGCGTCGTAGCCTTCGAGACCGAGATCGCCGAACCCGACCGCGAGGGTGGCGCGCTGCGCTATCGCGGGGTCGACATCGAGGATCTGATCGGCCAGGTCTCGTTCGGCAACGTGTGGGCGCTGCTGGTCGACGGCCGGTTCGGGCCGGGCCTGCCGCCGGCGGAGCCGTTCCCGGTGCCGGTGCACTCCGGCGACATCCGGGTCGACGTGCAGTCGGCGGTCGCGATGCTGGCGCCGTACTGGGGGCTCAGCCAGCTGTTGGACATCTCCGACGAGCAGGCCCGTGAGGACCTCGCCCGGGTGTCGGTGACCGCGCTCTCCTTCGTCGCGCAGTCCGCCCGCGGCCTCGGCCTGCCGGCGGTGCCGCAGAAGGAGATCGACAAGGCGCAGACCATCGTCGAGCGGTTCATGAAGCGCTGGCGGGGTGAGCCGGACCCGCGGCACGTCAAGGCCGTCGACGCGTACTTCATCTCGGCCGCCGAGCACGGCCTGAACGCCTCCACCTTCACCGCGCGCATCGTCGCCTCCACCGGGGCCGACGCCGCGGCCTGCATCTCGTCGGGCATCGGCGCCCTCTCCGGGCCGCTGCACGGCGGCGCACCGTCCCGCGTGCTCAGCATGCTGGAGGCTGTGGAGCGCAGCGGCGACGCGGAGGGCTACGTCAAGGGTGTCCTGGACCGCGGCGAGCGGCTGATGGGCTTCGGCCACCGGGTCTACCGTGCCGAGGACCCGCGCGCCCGCGTGCTCCGGCGCACCGCCAAGGAGCTGGGCGCACCGCGCTTCGAGATCGCCGAGGCGCTGGAGAAGGCCGCCCTCGCCGAGCTTCAGGCCCGCCGCCCGGACCGGGTGCTGGCCACCAACGTCGAGTTCTGGTCGGCCGTGGTGCTGGACTTCGCCGAGGTGCCGGCGCACATGTTCACCTCGATGTTCACCTGCGCCCGGATGGGCGGCTGGAGCGCGCACATCCTGGAGCAGAAGCGTCTGCAGCGGCTGGTCCGCCCGTCCGCCCGCTACGTCGGCCCGAACACCCGCAAGCCGTCCGACGTCGAGGGCTGGGCCGCCATCCCGCACGGCGTCTGAGCTGCCCGAAGGGCCCCCGCACCAGCCGTGGTGCGGGGGCCCTTTTTCGACCGCTGTCGACCTCGTGGGCCGCTCGATGTGGTGAAGGACTCAGACCGGCCGTCGGGACCGCGGCGGTCGCCATCCGCCCCGGGTGCGAGGATGAGGGCCGGCAGTGTCGCCGGGCCCGCCCTCGCCCTTGCGGAAGGATCTTCAGTACCGTGGCTGACGCACCGATCATCCGGATTCCCGACGAGATCAAGCCCGCCGACGGACGTTTCGGCTGCGGCCCGTCCAAGGTCCGTCCGGCGGCCGTGTCCGCGCTCGCCGAGGTGGCGACCAGCTACCTGGGCACGTCGCACCGGCAGAAAACGGTCCGCGACCAGGTGGCCCGACTGCGCTCCGGCATCGCCGAGTTCTTCTCGCTGCCCGAGGGCTACGAGGTCGTGATCGGCAACGGCGGCACCACCGCGTTCTGGGAGGTCGCCACCTTCGGCCTCGTCCGCGACCGTGCGCAGTTCGCCAGCTTCGGCGAGTTCGGCGCGAAGTTCGCCAAGTCGGTCTCCGACGCTCCGTTCCTGGGTGAGCCGACCGTCCGCAAGGCCGCGGCGGGCAGCGCGCCGACCCTGGTCGCCGAGGCCGGCGTGGACGTGTACGCGACGCCGCACAACGAGACCTCGACCGGCGTGGCCGTGCCGATCAACCGGGTCGCCGGTGCGGACGAGGGGTCGCTGCTCCTGGTCGACGCCACCTCGGGCGCGGGCGGCCTGGAGGTCAACGTCGGCGAGACCGACGTCTACTACTTCGCGCCGCAGAAGTGCTTCGGCTCCGACGGCGGCCTCTGGCTGGCCCTGATGTCGCCGGCCGCGTTGGACCGGGCCGCCGAGATCAAGGCGTCGGGGCGTTACATCCCGGCCTTCCTGGACCTGGTGACCGCGATCGACAACTCGCGGCTGGAGCAGACGTACAACACCCCGGCGCTGGCCACCATCTTCCTCGCGGCCGAGCAGACCGACTGGATGAACGCGCAGGGCGGTCTGGCCTGGGCGGCCAAGCGCACGGCGGAGAGCGCCGCGACGGTGTACGGCTGGGCGGAGCGGTCCACGGTGGCCACCCCGTTCGTCACCGACCCGGCGCTGCGGTCCAACGTGGTCGCGACCATCGACTTCGCCGACGGGGTGGACGCCACCGCGATCGCCAAGGCGCTGCGCGCCAACGGCATCGTCGACACCGAGCCGTACCGCAAGCTCGGCCGCAACCAGTTGCGGGTGGCGCTGTTCCCGGCCGTCGAGCCGGCTGATGTCGAGGCGCTGACCGCGTCGATCGACTACGTCGTCGAGCGCCTCTGAGCATCGTCACGGTGGGTGTCCGTCGGGGCCTCGATGGACACCCACCGTGATCATCGCCGCAGCTCAGTCGCGACATGCGGGGTGTCGCTTCCCCCACCCCGAGACAGATGCGCGTACGGTGGTCCGAGACGCCTGGGTGGCCGACTCGTGGCGTGCGGCCAGCGAAGCGGGACGGAGGCAACGCTATGCGCCCAGTACGCTTCGTCGCCCTTTCCGAGGACGGCCAGGCGCTGGTGCTCGCCGACGAGGTCGGGCGACTCCTCGCCCTGCCGATCGACGAACGCATCGCCGGCGTGATGCACCCCGAGCCGGGTGCCCCGCCGCTCGCGGTGGCACCGAGCACCGTCGACCCGACTCCCTCACTGTCTCCCCGGGACATCCAGGCCCGCATCCGCTCCGGTGAGTCTGCCGAGGACGTCGCCCGGATCGCCGGGGTGCCGGTCGACCGCGTGCTGCGCTACGCCGGCCCGGTGCTCCAGGAACGGGCGATGCTCGCCCAGCACGCCCGTCGCACCCGACTCAAGGGCGCGGAGAAGCCCACCCCGCTCGCCGAGGTGGTCAACGGCCGACTGAGCCAGCACGGCATCGACACCGAGAAGATCTCCTGGGACGCGTACCGGCGCGACGACGGCACCTGGCGGATCATCGCCACCTGGCCGTCCGGCAAGGCCACCGCGCAGGCCATCTGGGACATGGACAAGGCCCGGCAGGTGGTTACCCCGCACGACGACATGGCGCAGTACCTGTGCGCCGAGCGGCCCACGCCGATCCTCGGCCAGGAGCCGGCGCCGGAGCGGGGCGGGCACGCCCTGCCTGGTCCGTCGCGTGGCGAGCCGAGCCGTGGTGGGCACGGGCTGCCGGCCGCGTCCGAACACCCGCGCCCTGGTCGGGATCCGATTCGGGCCGGCCGGGACGCGCTGCTCGCTTCACTGGACCGTCCGCTCGGCGGCTCGTCGGGTCGCGGCCTTGAGCCGCGTACCCCGGCCGCTCTGGCCGGGTCGGACGCGCCCCGGCAGCGGCCGGTCGGCGGCGGCGCTGCCGCGCTGCTCGGCGGTGGCCAGGGCTCGGCCTTCGACGACGACTCGGACGCGCCCAAGGAGGTCCCGGCCGTTCCGTCGCTGGCGGTGCTGCGGCCCCGCCGGACCGGTACGGCCGCCGCGGCGGCCGGTGGCGAGTCCACCGACGCCAACGGCAAGCCGCGCAAGCGCCTGCCGAGCTGGGACGACGTGCTTTTCGGCAGCGGTCCGGCCGCCCGCGAGTCCTCCTGACGCTCGACGTCCACGGTCCACTCCCGAGATCGCCGATGTCGCGGTGTCCCCTGCGCTTGATACCCCGAGATCGGCGCTCCGAAGTGCCCGCCGTGTCGATGTGCTGGTGAGCGGTATACCTCAGAGGTATGAATATGACTCTGAGGTATACCGCTTACCACCGCATCCGCCTCCATGGAGGTGACCGAGGGTGACCGTCGGCAGCCGGCTGCGCCCACCGCCCCAGCGAGGTTAGGCATTACTCGTCTAGCCAGGGCAAGCTCAGGCGCACGACGTTGCCGGCCGATGCCGTTCAAGCCGGCTCGACGAATCAGAGCGGCCAGGCGGCGAGCCGCTCGTAACGCGGGCGTGCCGACCCGAGGTGGCTCCGCATCAGCAGCAACCCCGTCGCCGGCCACTCCGGGCCCGCGTAGTCGTCCAGGGTCACCCTGTCGGCCTCGACGGCAGCCAACTCCACCCGGTCACCGGGCCGGGCGACGGTCAGGTGCGGCCGAAACGGCTTCTCGTCGTACGGCAACCCGGCCACGCGTAGCCGCTCCCGGACGAGCTGGGCCAGCTCGTGCAGCGCCTCGACATCGCCCCGGGCGTCCACCCAGAGCACCGTGCGGCGACCGTCGCCGAACACGCCACCGCCACCCAAAAGCAGCCGGGGCGGGGCGTCCCGGGCATCGCGGAACCGGTCGGCGGCGAGCCCGAGCGCACTCACCACGTCGACCAGCCGGGCGGCCTCGACGTCACCGAGGAACGCCAGGGTGATGTGCAGGTCCGCCGGGTCGGCAAGCCGCACCCGGACACCGGCGGCCGCCGCCGCGCCGACCCGCAGCCGCGCGATCTGCGCGCCGAGATGGCTGACCGCCCCGACGGGCGGATAGACCGCGACGAAGAGCCGCAAACTGTTGGACCGTTCAGCGGTGCCGTTGCCGGTGCCCGGCCCGGGCCGCCGGCAGGGTCAGACCGGCAGCGTGCAGGACGCCCTCCACCCGTACCCGTTCGATCTCCTGGTCGACGCCGGTCAACTCGGTGAGGTGTTCGGTGATCCCGAGGGCGCGGCAGGCCAGCCGGAGCCGGTCGTCGTACGCCTGGACCACCGCGCCGTGCCAGACCATCGACCGGCCGGTGCCGCCGAGCCGCTGACCGCCGAGGCGACGCAGGTCGGCGGCGAGCTGTTCCAATGGGCGACGGTCGGTGCGGTCGAACTCGCTGAGGTCGATGTCGCGGGTCAGCGCGTCGGCTTCGATGGCCCGGTCGAGGCGGGCGATGGTGCGTCGCTCCCGCCGGCGCTCGCGCCACTCGGACCAGGCGCAGACCACCCGGTCGATGATCTCGTCGGCGCAGAAGAGCAGGGCGAACGCCGCCGGGAGGCTGGCCACGGCGAGGAACGCCAGGGCAAGCATCAGCGCGCGTTCGACTCCCACATATCGACGCTAAGCCCCGTCGTGCCACCTCGCCAGCGATTTGGCCGCATCCGCGCTATCCGCCGATCGGGACTTCGCCGTGTTCTCCGAGCGTGCACGAAGGGCCCGTTCCGACCGGAAAGGGCCCTTCGCGTAGCTCAGCAGTCGGTGGAGGTGACGTAGAAGCGGGGCATGGGCAGCACCCGGAAGCGCAGTCGCGCACCAGAGCGGCGCAGTTGCCAGGTGAGCGCGATCAGCGCGGTGGCCAGCGAGATCAGCCCGCCCATCCAGATGCTCGCGCCGGCGCCGAAGTGCTCGGCGACCCAGCCGATCAGCGGTGCGCCGACCGGGTTGGTGCCCAGGAACACCAGCACCCACAGGGCCATCACCCGGCCCCGGAAGGCGGCGTCCACCCCGAGCTGGACGCGCTGGTTGGCGGCCTGGGCGAAGAAGACCATGAAGAAGCCGGTGGGCACGAGCAGCGCCACGACCAGCCAGTACGTCGACGCGAAGCCGACCAGGGTGCCGAAGCTGGCGCAGCCGATCGCGGCGCCGAGCACCAGCCAGACCGACGGGCGGCTGCGCCGGCCGGTGCCGCTGAGCGCCCCGCCCAGCGCGCCGACGGCCAGCGCGGTGCTGAACAGGCCGAAGGAGGCCGCGCCGGTGTGGAAGACCGTCTTGGCCAGCGCGGCGAGGGTGAGCTGGAAGTTGAACAGCGACATGCCGATCACCGACATGACCGCCATCGGCAACAGCAGGTCCGGCCGGCGCCACACGTACCGCAGCCCGTCGACGACCTTCGCGGACGCCCGCTCGTCGCGCGGCAGCAGGGCGTCGCGGTGCAGGTCGGCCGTCCGCATGCGGACCACGTTGACCAGCGGCGCGATGGAGCTGAGGGCGGTGAAGAGGAAGACCGGGCCCACGTCGAAGGCGGCGATGGCCAGACCGGCGACCGCCGGGCCGATGATCCGGGCGGAGTTGAACACGGCGGCGTTCAGCGACAGGGCGTTGGGCAGCAGCGGCGTGCCGACCAGTTCGGAGACGAACGCCTGGCGGACCGGGGTCTCCACGGCGTTGGCCGTGCCGAGCAGCGCGGCGAACGCGAAGACGTGCCAGAGCTGCACCAGATCGGTCAGCACCAGCAGGGACATCCCGAGCGCCAGCACCGTCCAGAAGGCGTTGGCGGCGAAGAGCAGCACCCGCTTGTCGTACCGGTCGGCGAGCCGGCCGGAGAGCAGGGTGAGCAGCAGCACCGGGGTGAACTGGAGCGCGGTGACCACGCCGAGGGCGGTGGCCGAGTTGTCGGAGAGCTCGAGGACGAGCCAGTCCTGGGCGATGAACATCATCCAGACGCCGATCAGCTTGATCAGCTGCCCGGATGCGAAGAGCCGGTAGTTGCGAACCTGTAGGGACTGGAACATCGTGCTCAGCTTGGCCTGCACTCTCGGTGCGCCTCCTCAAGGACGTACGCGTCATCGACAGGTGACGGCACGGCCGGAAGTGGCGCGCGCGGGCTCAGGCGCGAGCGAGCTGCTGGAGAATCTCGGCGGCCCTGTGCAGGGTCTCCCGTTGGTCCTCGTCGAGCGCGGCCAGCCGGTGGGCCAGCCATTCGTCGCGGGCCCGCTCGAACTGGTCGAGCACGGCCTGCCCTCCTTCGGTCGCCGCGAGGATGACCTGGCGACCGTCGGTCGGATGGGGGGTCCGCTGCACGAGGCCGCGGTCCTCCAACTTCGCGACGATCTTGGTCATCGTCGGTGGCTGCACCCGTTCGACATCGGCCAGTTCCCGGGGCGTCATCGCGCCCGCCAGCCGCAGGCTGGTGAGCGCGGAGACCTGGGTGACCGTGAGGTCGCCGACCGGCCGGGCCCGTCGGACCCGCCGGTTGAGTCGGGTGATCGCATCTCGCAACTGGGGAGCCAGCTGCGCCGGTGGCACGCGTTCCGCCGTCACCGTCCGCTCCGTCACGTTAGTTAGCTTAACTAATGAGCCTGGCTAACGACATCCGTTATGACCAGGCTCACGAGGATGTTCGTGCTGTTCCGGGCGGGGAATCACCCTCGACTCCCCGCCCGGACGACGCGTCAGAGGACCAACGACTCGATGGGCCCGCGCAGGAAGTACAGCACGAAGAGCGCGGCCACCCCGTACAGCAGCGGGTGGATCTCCCGGGCCTTACCCTTCGCCAGCTTGACGACCACGAAGGTGATCAGACCGGCGCCGATCCCGTTGGAGATCGAGTAGGTGAACGGCATCAGCACGATGGTGAGGAACGCCGGGATGGCGATCTCGTAGTCGGACCAGTCGATCGTCCGTACCGCGGTCATCATCAGGAAGCCGACCACCACCAGGGCCGTCGACGCCGCCTCGAACGGCACGATCACCACCAGCGGCGCCAGGAACATCGCCAGCAGGAAGAGGACGCCGGTGACCAGGCTGGCCACGCCGGTCCGGGCGCCCTCCCCGACACCGGCGGCACTCTCGATGTACGACGTGTTGCTGGAGGTGCTGGCCGCACCACCGGCCGCCGCCGCGATCGAGTCGACCAGCAGGATCTCCTTGGCCTTCGGCGGGGTGCCCCGCTCGTCGAGCAGGCCACCCTCCTGACCGACCGCCACCATCGTGCCCATGGTGTCGAAGAAGTCCGTGATCAACAGGGTGAAGACGAACATCAGCACGACCACCCAGCCGGCCCGGCCCCACGAGTCGAGCACGTTGAACTTGCCGAGCAGCGACAGGTCCGGCACGTCCACCACCGTCTTGGGCAGCTCCGGCACGTTCAGTGCCCAGCCCTTCGGGTTGGGCTTCCCGTCGACGAACGACGGGCCGATGTTGGCGACCGCCTCGACGATGACCGCCAGCACGGTGGAGGTCAGGATCCCGATCAGGATCGCGCCCTTCACCCGGCGCACCACGAGCACCAACGTGAGCAGCAGGCCCACCACGAAGACCAGCAGCGGCCAGCTCACCAGCTTGCCGCCGATGCCCAGGCCGACCGGCACGGTGGTGTTCGCGACGTCCGGGATCCGCCGGACGAAGCCGGCGTCCACCAGGCCGATGATGGTCAGGAAGAGGCCGATGCCGACGCCGATGGCCGTCTTCATCTGCGTGGGCACCGCGCGGAACACCGCGGTACGCAGGCCGGTGAGCACCAGCACGGCGATGAGCACACCCTCGATCACCACCAGGCCCATCGCGTCGGCCCAGGTCATCTCGGGGGCGATCTCGTACGCCACCAGGGCGTTGACGCCCAGACCGGCGGCGAGCGCCAGCGGGAACCGGCCGACCACACCCATCAGGATGGTCATCAGGCCGGCGACCAGCGCGGTCGCCGCGGCCAGCGCCGGAATCGGGAGGGACTTGCCGTCACCGTCGACGGCACCGCCCAGGATCAACGGATTGAGCACCACGATGTACGCCATCGTGAAGAAGGTCGCCAGGCCACCGCGTACCTCACGGCTCAACGTCGAGCCGCGGGCGGAGATCTCGAAGAACCGGTCGAAGCCGTTACGCGGGTGAGCGGGGTCGGGAGGTGTGCCGTTCTCGGGCGGCGCTACTGCCATCAGGGTCCTCGCAGGTGATCTTCCAGTTGTCGCGCGCATCGTCCCAGATCACCGACGGGCAGGGGAAGCGGATCGCGTACGCTTGCCCGATGCCGAACGACCAGCCACCGCGTCCCGCGCCGCTGGACCCACCGATGGTGCCGTTCGCCGTCGCCGGGCTGATCGCATGGGCGGTCGTCGGGCTGGTATTGCTGGTCTTCTTCCGGGGCTGGCTGACCGAGCACGACCACGAGAACTGGCTCTGGACCTGCCTGGCCGGTTTCCTGTGGGGGTTCCCCGGCCTCGCCGTGATGATGCGTCACGACGCCAACCGACGCCGCCGCCGCGCGAGCTGACGGCACCCGGCCGCGCTGGAGCGAACGCTCAGGGGTGCCCGTACGGCTCCGCCGGCTCGGCTGCCTCCACCGAACCCGGGGCACGGCTGACCGACATGGCCTCCACCGCGCTGTCGTCGTACACCGTCGGAAGGTCCTCCACCGCGGTCTCGGCGGCCTCGATCAGCGTCTCGGAGTGGGCGCCGCAACCATGCTCGGCGCTGACCACCCGGCCGTCGTCCGGGGCGTAGAAGTTGCCGCACGCGCCGAAGGCCTGCCGCATCGCACCGGCCAGCGGCAGGTAGAAGCCGCAGGTGCCGCAGCGGGCGGCGGCCGGGGCGGCGACGGAGATGGCCGCCGTGGGGCCGTGGTCGCCGTCGTACCAGCGCTGCGCCGCGTCGGCGCGACCCTCCCGGGAGAGCACCCGGGCCCGACCGAGACCAAGCTCCCAGGCCGTCTCCTCGACCGCCGGGTCGTCGGAGAGCAGATAACCGGGGGCCAGCCGCTCGTCCTCCGGGGAGGTCGGCAGCAGGTCACCCGGGCCGAGGTCACCCGGCTTGAGCCGCTCCTGCCAGGGCAGCCAGCCGGGCGCGAGCAGCGCGTCCGGGCCGGGCAGCAGCACGGTCTCGCAGATGGTCACCGTGCGGCTGCGCGGAACGCGGGTGACGGTGACCGCCCACCGCCAGCCGCGGTAGCCGGCGAGGCGGCATTCGAAGTAGTGGGTGACCAGCCGTTCACCCTCGGCCACGACCTGCAGGTGGTCGCCGACATCGTCGGCGTCCACCTCGGTGATGCCAGCGCGGGCCACCTCGACGGCGGCGGCGCAGACCTGGTCGAGACGGGCGGCACGGGTGGAGGCGGGCCTGGTCACCCGACCATTGTTCCCCATGCTCCCCGCAGAGGTGACAGGGACTCCCGGGGAACCTTTCACCGCAGTGGTGCGGCGTACCTGGATCAGATGGGCGAGGATGGTGCACATGCCGCCGTACTCCCGCTCCGGGCGATCCGTCCTCGGGCGGACCGTCGGCACCGGCATTCGGGCCGTCCGCCTGCTCCTGCGTGGTTCGGTGGGCAGCGGCCGCTGGGTGACCCGCCGGGCCGGTCGGGCCCGGACGCGGGGCGCCGGCGGCGAGGTCGGCATGGTCCGCCTGTTCGATCTGCACGCCGTCTCCTGCGCGGGCGACACACTGATCGCCATCGGCCTGGCCGGGACGATCTTCTTCAACGTGCCGCTCGGCGAGGCCCGCAGCAAGGTCGCGCTCTACCTGCTGGTGACCATGGTGCCGTTCGCGATGCTCGCCCCCGTGGTGGGCCCGCTGCTGGACCACTTCCGGCACGGCCGGCGGTACGCGCTGGCCGCGACCATGCTCGGCCGGGCGTTCCTGGCCTGGCTGATCTCCGACTACATCCACGGCTTCGGGCTCTATCCGGCCGCGTTCGGTGTGCTCGCGCTGTCGCGTGCCTACGGCGTGGCACGGTCTGCGGCGGTGCCCCGGCTGCTGCCGGAAGGGCTGGGCCTCTCCCAGGTGGGCGCACGGGCCAGCGTCTACGGCACGGTGGCGGGGGCGCTCGTGGCCCCGATCGGGTTGGCGGCCTTCTGGTTCGGGCCGCAGTGGCCGCTGCGCGTCGCGTCGGTGATCTTCCTGATCGGCATGGTGATCTCCCTGCGGCTGCCACCGAAGGCGGACTCGGAGCCACCGGAGCGGGTCCCCCGCGCGCTGCGCGCGCTGGGCCGCCGCGAAGACCGGCCGCTGGGCCGGGGCCGACCCGCCGGGCGGCTGGTGATCGCCACCCTGATCGGCGCCGCGACGCTACGCGCGGTGTACGGCTTCCTGCTGTTGTTCCTCGCCTTCGCCATCAAGAAGGGTGACCTGACCACCGCCGTGTTCGGCCGGGACCTGGGCGCGGAGTGGGCGCTCGGCCTGATCGGCGGCGCGCTGGCCGTCGGCAGCTTCCTGGCGACCGCCGTCGGCACCCGGTTGCGCATCCACCGGCCGACCGCCATCCAGTCCAGCAGCATGATCATCGTGGCGGGGGTGGCGGTGCTCGCCGTCATCCAGTTCTCGCTGTCGATGGTGGCCCTGCTCTGTCTGGTCACCGCGCTGGTCAGCGGGGTGGCCAAACTCGCCGTGGACGCCTCGATCCAGGAGCGCATCCCGGAACGGCTGCGGGCCAGTTCCTTCGCGCACTCCGAGACGGTGCTGATGCTCGCCTTCGTGGTCGGCGGTGGGCTCGGACTGGTCCCGTTCGACGGCCGCACCGGCATCGCGGTCGCCGCCGGCGTGGGCATCCTGGCCGCCGTCCGGGGGGTGGTGGTCGCCGCCCGGCTGCGCGCCGAGAAGCTCGCCGGCCGGCCGCTGGGTGACGACGAACTGGCCGAGGACGAGCCGGCCGAGGACGAGCCGGTTGCCCAGCCCGCGGACGTCGCCCCCACCTCGCCGGCTCCAAACCAGGCCAACTCGCCGCAGCACGACGAGCCGGGGCTGGCACCGCCGGGCTACCACATCTACCGCCCCTCCTCGGCAGTCGGCGGCCCGGGCGGCGGAGCGGACGACGAGACCCGCCGGGAATCCCCCGGCTCGCTCTCGTGACCGGCCTGCTGGTGGTGACGGCGGTGCCGGCCGAGGCGGACGCCGTACGGGCCGGGCTGACCGACGCCAGCGTCACCGTCGCCCCGATCGGGGTGGGCCCGGCGGTCGCGGGTGCCGCCACCGCACGGCTGCTGGCCCTGGCCGAGGCTGCCGGTCGCCCGTACCGCGCGGTGGTCAGCGCCGGCGTGGCCGGCGGCTTCATCGGGCGGGCCGCGGTCGGCGACACGGTGCTCGGCACCGCCAGCATCGCCGCCGACCTGGGCGCCGAGTCACCCGACGGTTTCATCCCTGTCGACGAACTGGGCATGCCACCCGCGTTGCTCGGCGGAGGCAGCGTGGTGCCCGCGGACCCGGGCCTGCTCGCGGCACTCCGGGCGGTCCTGCCGTCGGCGACGACCGGCCCGGTGCTCACCGTCAGCACGGTCACCGGCACCGCCGCCAGCACCGACGAGCTGCGCCGCCGGCATCCGGAGGCGGTCGCCGAGGCCATGGAGGGGTACGGGGTCGCGGTCGCCGCCGCGCAGGCCGGGGTGCCCTTCGTCGAGCTGCGCACCATCTCCAACCCCATCGGCCCCCGTGACCGCGAGGCCTGGCGGCTGCGCGAGGCCCTCACCGCGCTGACCGCGGCAGCTCCGGCGCTGCGCTGACCACGGGCACTCGTCACACCTCGAGCATCAGCGCCGACGGCCTGCTCGCCTGCAGCTCGAACCCACAGGCGAGAAGGAACTCGACGTTGCCGAACTCGGCGACCGCGCGGGCGGCGCGAATGCCCGCACGTGTCATCTCCTCCGCCAACAGCTCGACTAGCCGCCGCCCGACGCCAAGCGCCCGCAGGCCCGGAGCGACGACCACACCTTCCAGCACCAACTCACGCCGGTCGTCCAGATCCTCGCCGAGGAGCAGATCGACGCTCCGCTCATGAGCCCGCAGCTCACCGACCGGCCCGCCGCCGGGCACCTCCGCGAGGAACCGCCAGGACGTGGCGGGCAGCCCGTCGGATACCCGCCGGAAGATCATCTGCGCACGCGCCTCCGACCGCCACCGCCGCCTGTCCCGCCGCGCCCGATCCAGGTCGTAGGTCAACTCCGGAACCTTCACCGGCCACAACTTCTCCGGGAGCGTGTACGAGTGCACCCACCAGGCGCCCGGCCAGTCTTTGAGGGTTCGGACCCGGCGGACGTCGAGGTGGGCGGGGTACCGGCGGTCAGCCTCGTCCCGTGGCTCGTCGGCCGGCATGCCCAGCAGTCCGCCGCCCGCGGACCCGTCGCCGTCCCCGGGTAAGCGGAGCGCGAGCTCGCCGCCCGCGGCCGCGACCAGCCGCGCCACCGTTCGAAAGGCGGGCCCGCCACCCTGGCCGGCCTCGATGCGTGCCAGCGTGCTCTTCGGGACCCCGGACCGCTCGGCCAACTCCCGCTGGCTCAGATCGGCACGTCGACGAAGATCACGCAGCGCGCCGCCCACATCGATCGCATCCCCTCCGGCTGCCACCCGCTCATGGTTTTCTGCTCGGCGAGCGTCGTCAACAGGCCCCCTCCGCCTGTGGATAACCGTGTGGAAAACGTCACCGCCGCTGTGGGTATCCCCTCGGTCGGGCCCTGTCGAGCTGCCCCATGAATGGGGCGGCTGCATGGGGCGGGACACCGCCACCAGGATCGCCCCTCGGTGCCCGCTCACGGCCACGCCACCGCCGCCACCGCTCGCCGGGGGCGCTGACCTCGCCCCATATCTGGGGCAGCTCTACAGGGCGCGACGTGACCTCACCCACCCCCCGAGCCCTACCGGGCACCCCGCCTGCGCTAACGGGAGCACCCCCGCCGAGCCCGACCGGACACCCCCGCCGGAGGCCGCGGGGAGGCCGGGAGGCCGGAAGGCCGGGAGGCCGGAAGGCCGGGAGGCCGGAAGGCCGGAAGGCCGGGAGGCCGGAACGCCGGAAGGCCGGGAGGCCGGAACGCCGAGGGGGCTGGGAGGCTGGCTCCGGGCGGGGCGGGCCGGCCGTCGTGGATCACAGTGGGCGGGGTGTGCGCGAGCTGTTGGCCGGGGGCGGGGCTAACGTGAGGGCGTGGCGCTCTCCCTGGCGATCTCGCCCTGCCCCAACGACACGTTCGTCTTCGACGCCCTGGTGCACGGGCGGGTGCCCGGTGCGCCGCCGGTCGAGGTGACGTACGCCGACGTGGACGTCACCAACACGGCGGCCGAGCGGGGTGCGTTCGACCTGGTGAAGGTGAGCTACGCGGCGCTGCCCTGGCTGCTCGACGACTACCACCTGCTGCCCTGCGGGGGCGCGCTCGGCCGCGGGTGCGGGCCGCTGGTTCTCACCAGGGGCGACCGCGCCGACCTGACCGGCGCCACGGTGGCGGTGCCCGGTGATCGGACGACCGCGTACCTGCTGTTCCGGCTCTGGTCGGCCGGGCAGTCGCCGGCCCGGATCGAGGTGGTGCCGTTCCACGAGATCATGCCGGGCGTCGCGGCTGGTCGCTACGACGCTGGGTTGGTCATCCACGAGGCCCGGTTCACCTACCACCGGCACGGGCTGACCGCGCTCGTCGACCTCGGCGAGTGGTGGGAAGCCGACACCGGGCTGCCCATCCCGCTCGGCGCGATCCTGGCCCGGCGCGGCGCGGTGGACCCGGTGGCAGCGGCCGGATGGATTCGCGAATCCGTCCGGCAGGCCTGGGCGGATCCGGCGGCCAGCCGGGAGTACGTGCTCGCGCACGCCCAGGAGATGGAACTCGACGTGGTGGACCGGCACATCGGCCTCTACGTCAACGAGTTCACCGCCGACCTGGGCGAGGCCGGCTTCGCTGCGGTGACGGCGCTCCTCGACCGCGCCGCCACCGCCGGCCTGGTGCCTCAGACCTCCAGCTCGCGCGCCACCGCGTGGACCAGCTGAGCGATCTTCTGCGCGGTCTTCTTGTCCGGGTACCGGCCCCGGCGCAGGTCCGGCTGCACCTTCGCCTCCAGCACCTTGATCATGTCCTCGACGAGGCCGTGCAGCTCCTCGGCCGGCCGACGTCGCAGCTCCGCCATCGACGGCGGCGCGTCCAGCAGCTTGACGCCCATGGCCTGCGCGCCCCGGCGGCTGTCCACGACGCTGAAGTCGACCCGCTGACCACCCTTGAGGTCGGTGACGCCCGCCGGCAGAGCACCCTTGGGCAGAAACACGTCGCCGCCCTCATCACTGGTGACGAAGCCGTATCCCTTGGCCGTGTCGTACCACTTCACTCGACCCGTAGGCACCTGAAAACCCCTGCTTCACTTGAGCCGCTACTGCTCCCAGGCTAGCTGGATCATGCCGTCGAGCGCCGCTGGGAATCCGGTGAGATCGTCCAGCACCACGCTCGCCCCCGCCGCACGCAGCTCATCCGGGGAGCACGGCCCGGTCGCGACAGCGATTCCCGGCACCCCTGCCACGCCCGCCGCCACCATGTCCGCCACATGGTCACCGACGTAGTGGGTCGCGCCGTGCTCCCGCAGCGCGGTCGCCTTCTGCTCGGCGAACAGGTCACCCGCCAGCTCGTCCACCACGAGGCCGAGGTGATCCAGGTGCAACCGGGCCAGTCGGCCGATCTTGGACGTGACGACGAGCACCCTTCCGCCCCGGGCACGGATCGCGTCGATCGCCTCCCGCGCGCCGGGCAGCGGCACCGTCGGTGTGATGGCGTACGCCGGATACAGCTCCCGGTACGCCTGCACGGCCGACTCGACCTGCTCCGGCGGGAACCATTGCGCGATCTCGGTGCGCAGCGGCGGGCCGAGCCGGGACACGGCCAGGTCGGCGTCCACCGGTACGCCCGTCCTGGCGGTCAGCGCCCGGTAGGCCGCGGCGATGCCGGGGCGGGAGTCAACCAGGGTCATGTCGAGATCGAATCCGACGGTCAGCGCGGGCATGTCGAGAAACGTACCCGGCGACCTTTGACCGCCCGGACGTCCGAGGGGCGCGACTGCCCCACCCCGGGCTAGCGTGGAAAGACGATGACCACCTCACTCGCCGACCACCTGCGGTCGCTGCCCGACGAGTCGCTGGCCGCGCTCCTCCAGCTCCGGCCGGACCTCGTCGTGCCCGTGCCGGCAGACGTCTCCGCCCTGGCCATCCGCGCCCAGTCCCGGGTCTCGGTGGCCCGCGCCCTGGACGGTTTGGACCAGTTCACCCTCCAGATCCTCGACGCCGCCCGGCTCACCCGGCATCCGGACGAGGGCACCACGGCCACCGACGCCGTGCTCGCCATGGCGACCACCGGGCCGCACCCGCCGGCACCGACGGCCGTCCGGGCCGCCCTCGGCCGGCTGAGGGCGCTCTTCCTGCTGTACGGCCCCGAGCACGCCCTGCACGTGGTGCCCGCCGTCGACGAGGTCTCCCCGTACCCCGCTGGGCTCGGCCGACCCGCCGCGGAGCTGGACCCGCGCACGGCCGCGCTCTGCGCGGACCCGGCGAAACTGCGCCGGACACTGCTCGCCGCGCCCCCGTCGGCCCGGGCGATCCTGGACCGGTTGGCGGCCGGACCACCCGTGGGCAGCGTGCCCCCGGGCGCGTTGCAGGCACCGCCGATCGGCACGCAGGACGCCGTCCTCGCCGACCCGACCAACGGTGGCGCGCCGACCGGCTCGCCGGTGCGCTGGCTGGTCGACAACCGGCTGCTGGTCGCCGTCTCGGCCGGCTCGTCGACGGCCAGCGGCACGGTCGAGCTGCCCCGCGAGGTGGGGCTGCTGCTGCGCCGCGACAGTGGCCCGCTCGGGCCGATGCGCACCAGCCCGCCGCCGGTGGCCACCGCGCCCCGCGAGCCCAAGGCGGTCGACTCGGCCGGCGCCGGGCAGACCATGGAGGTGGTCCGGCACACCGAAGGGCTGTTGGAGCAGCTCGCCGCCGAACCCGCGCCGGTGCTGCGCTCCGGCGGCATCGGCGTCCGGGACCTGCGCCGGCTGGCGCGTACCGCCGGCCTGGACGAGCCGACCACCGCGCTGCTGCTGGAGGTGGCGTACGCGGCGGGGCTCGCCGGTGAGCTGGAGATGCCCGGTTCGACCACCGGCCGATACGGCGCGGATCAGCAGGTGCTGCCGACCGGCGGGTACGAGGTGTGGCGGGCCGCCTCACTGGCCCAGCGGTGGGAGCACCTGGCCCGCGCCTGGTTGACGATGACCCGGCAGGTCGGCCTGGTCGGTCGGCGGGACGACCGGGACCGGCCGATCACCGCGCTGTCCGCCGAGGCCGAGCGGGCCGGCGCACCGGCCACCCGGCGGGCGGTGCTCGGGATGCTCGCCGACCTGGAGCCGGCGACCGCGCCCACCCCGGAGGAGGTGCAGGCCCTGCTGGACTGGCGGGCGCCCCGGCGCAGCCGGGGTCGGGAGGCCGCCCACCGGGAGGTGCTGGCCGAGGCGGCGCAGCTCGGCGTGACCGGCCTGGGGGCGCTCACCTCGTACGGGCGGTTGTTGCTGGGCGAGCTGACGTCGGCCGACGAGCCGGGCGGCGACCCCCTGGGGTTGCACGCGGACGCGGAGAGCGGCGATCCGTCCAGTGCCGCGCGGGCGTTGGACGCGCTGCTACCCGCCCCGGTCGACCACTTCCTGGTGCAGGCCGACCTGACCGTGGTGGTGCCCGGGCCGCCCGAGCCGGCGCTGGCCGCCGAGTTGGAAGCGACGACCGAACCCGAGTCGGCCGGCGGCGCGAGTGTGCACCGGGTCACCACGGCGAGCGTGCGGAGGGCGTTGGACGCCGGTTACACGGCCGACGATCTGCACGAGCTGTTCCGGCGACGGTCGCGTACCCCGGTGCCGCAGGGACTCAGCTACCTGGTGGACGACGTGGCCCGTAAGCACGGTGGGCTGCGGGTCGGGTCGGCCGGGGCGTACCTGCGCAGTGACGACGAGGCGCTGCTCACCGAGGTGCTGGCCGACCGGCGGCTGGAGTCGTTGACGCTGCGCCGGCTGGCGCCGACGGTGCTGAGCACCCCGTACCAGGTCAGCCGGCTGTTGGGCGCGCTGCGGGACGCCGGGTACGCGCCGGTGCAGGAGGACGGCACGGGCGGCACGATGCTGTCCCGTCCCCGGATCCGGCGTGCTCCGGCGCGGGTCGCGGTGACCACCAGGACGCTCGACCCGCTGGCCGCCCCGAAGCTGCCGATGCCCCGGCTGCTCGGGGTGGTGGAGCACATCCGCCGGGGTGACGCGGCGGCGCGGGCGGCCCGCCGGGCGCCGGCCGTCGTCCGGGGCGGGGCGGCAGGGCTGGGCGGAGGCCCGGTGCCCGCGCACACGCACAGCGAGGCCCTTGCCGTGCTCCAGCAGGCGGTCCGCGACAAGGCGCTGGTCTGGGTCGGGTATGTCGACGCGCACGGGGCGACCGCGTCCCGGCTGGTCAAGCCGGTCTCGATCGGTGCCGGCTACCTGCGAGCCGAGGACGAGCGGACCGAGATGCTGCACACCTTCGCACTGCACCGGATCACGGCGGCGGTGCTGGCGGACTGACGGGGCGACGCCGCCGCTGCTCGGTCAGCGGCGGCTGCGCCGAAAGGTGCCGACCACCGAGACGACAAGCAACAGTGCGAAGCCGGCGCCGGCGGACTCACCGACCGAGTCGACGAAGCCCTGCCGCAGCACCAGCCAGCCGAAGAGGAACCACCCGACGAGGAGCGCCGCGGCGAGGGCGTACGCGACCACGGTCACGCGGGACACCTCGTCGGGTGGCGCCTGTTCATGCTCTGCGATCACGTCACGGTCGACCGTCATGCCCAGCCTCCCCGCCCGGTGCGGCCCTGGACTCCCAAGAGTGTCACTCCCGGGACGGGTGTGACAGGGGATAAACCCCGAGTCGGGCGGGATGTTCAGGTGCCGGGGCGGCGGCCGATCAGCACCACCCGGGTGCCGACCTTGCCCAACTCCCACATCCGGACGGCGTCGGCGTGCAGCAGGTTGACACAGCCGTGCGAGCCGATCGACTTGTCGTGCAGGTAGGTCGTGGTCTCGTGGAACCCCATGCCCTGGGTGAAGTGCTGCCAGTACGGCAGCCACACCTCGTACGGGTTGGACCACTCCTTCGGATTGCGGTAGTTGACCGTGTAGGTGCCGGACGGGGTCCGGTAGCCGGACATGCCGGTGCGCGTCACCGTCGGCGCCATGATCACCTTGCCGCCCCGGACCGCCCACACGGTCTGCCGGGTCAGGTCCACGCAGAAGGTGGTGCCGGTGCCGGCCTTGCAGCGGGTCGTGTCGGTGGTGGCGAGTCGCTGGGCCACGTCCAAGGTCGTCGGTCCGGCGCGTCCCTCGACGGGGCGAATGCCGTACCTCTTCTGGAACTTCTTGATGGCGGCGCAGTCGGCGGCGGACTGCCGCCCGTCGACCGTGACCGGCCCGAACCCGCCCAGCCGGGCGAGGTAGGTCTCCACGGCTCGCTGGTGCTGGCCCTGCGGGCAGCCGGCGACGGTCGGCGTACCGGTGCTCGGGGTCGGGGTCGACGCCGTGCGGGTCGGCTTCGGCGTGGGTTTGCGGGACGGTTTCGACGTCGGCGCGGCCGGCGTGGGCCGGCCGCGCTGGCCCGGCCCGGACGTGCCGCTCGCCCCCGTTGCCTGTTCCGCCGCACCGACCGGGGCGGCTCCCCCGCCACCACTCCCGCCGGACTGCGGATCGAACGTGCACGCGCCGGCCCCGACCAGCACGACCACCGCCAGGGCAACCAACCGGGAAGTGCTCCGGACACGCCTCATGGCACCTCCCCTGGACGGTCGTCCCTTTGCTAGACGTTCGTGAGTGCCGTCCTGGTTGCACCCGGCGCTCATCTTTCTTTCCACGTTCTCCGCCGTGCAACACTGGATGGTCAGCCAGCGGCGGGTCTGCGACCCGCTCCGGCTGGACGGCCAACCGAGGAGAGGACGCTGGCGTGAGTGGTGGACCCCTGATCGTGCAGTCGGACAAGACCCTGCTGCTGGAGATCGACCACCCCGACGCGCAGGCCTGCCGGATGGCGATCGCCCCCTTCGCCGAGCTGGAGCGCTCCCCGGAGCACGTGCACACGTACCGGCTGACCCCGCTCGGGCTGTGGAACGCCCGTGCGGCGGGGCACGATGCCGAGGGCGTGGTCGACACGCTGATCAAGTACTCGCGGTACCCGGTGCCGCACGCGCTGCTGGTGGACGTGGCCGAGACGATGGACCGCTACGGCCGGCTCCAGCTCGCGAACGACCCGGCGCACGGGCTGGTGCTGCGCGCGCTCGACCGGCTGGTGCTGATCGAGGTGGCCAAGAGCAAGAAGCTCGCCGGGATGCTCGGCGACAAGATCGACGACGACACCATCCGGGTCCACCCGTCCGAGCGGGGCCGGCTCAAGCAGGCGCTGCTCAAGCTGGGTTGGCCGGCGGAGGACCTGGCCGGTTACGTCGACGGTGAGGCGCACCCGATCGAGCTGGCCGAGGCCGGCAAGGACGGGCGCAAGCCGTGGACGCTGCGGTCGTACCAGCGGGAGGCCGTCGAGGCGTTCTGGGCCGGCGGGTCGGGCGTGGTGGTGCTGCCCTGCGGCGCCGGCAAGACCCTGGTGGGCGCGGCGGCGATGGCCGAGGCGAAGGCGACCACGCTGATCCTGGTCACCAACACCGTCGCCGGCCGGCAGTGGAAGCGGGAGCTGATCGCCCGCACGTCGCTGACCGAGGAGGAGATCGGCGAGTACTCCGGCGAGCGCAAGGAGATCCGCCCGGTCACCATCGCCACGTACCAGGTGCTCACCTCGCGGCGCGGCGGCGCTTTCACCCACCTGGACCTGTTCGGCGCCCGCGACTGGGGCCTGGTCGTCTACGACGAGGTCCACCTGCTGCCCGCGCCGATCTTCCGGTTCACCGCGGACCTCCAGGCCCGCCGCCGGCTGGGCCTCACCGCGACATTGGTACGCGAGGACGGCCGCGAGGGTGACGTGTTCAGCCTGATCGGGCCGAAGCGGTACGACGCGCCGTGGAAGGACATCGAGTCGCAGGGCTGGATCGCCCCGGCCGAGTGCGTCGAGGTCCGCGTGACCCTGACCGACGCGGAGCGCATGTCGTACGCGACGGCGGAGGCCGAGGAGCGCTACCGGATGGCGGCGACCGCCCGCACCAAGCTGCCGGTGGTCAAGGCGCTTGTCGACCGGCACCCGGACGACCAGGTGCTGGTGATCGGCGCGTACATCGACCAGCTGCACCAGCTCGGCGAGTACCTCGACGCGCCGATCATCCAGGGCTCGACGACGAACAAGGAGCGGGAGCGGCTGTTCGACGCGTTCCGTTCTGGCTCGCTTCGCACCCTCGTCATCTCGAAGGTCGGGAACTTCTCCATCGACCTGCCGGAGGCGGCGGTGGCGATCCAGGTGTCGGGCACGTTCGGGTCCCGGCAGGAGGAGGCGCAGCGGCTGGGGCGGGTGCTCCGGCCGAAGGCCGACGGCCGGCAGGCGCACTTCTACACGGTGGTCTCCCGGGACACGATCGACACCGAGTACGCCGCCCACCGGCAGCGGTTCCTGGCGGAGCAGGGCTACGCGTACACCATCGTCGACGCCGACGACGTCCTCGGCCCCAAGCTCCCTTCGGTCGACTGACGCGCGGCCCGGGTGCAGGTGTCTGTCTCACGCGCTTTGGAGCTGATGTCGTAAACGAATCAGCCGGCCGCGTCCTGCTCCGCCAGGTCGGCAACGACCTCGCGAAGCACTTCCGTGAGTCCGTTCAGCGCCTCGATCTGGGACGAGGCAAGCCAGGAGAGGGACGGGAACTCGGCACAGGTGGCGACGAACTCGCCATCCTCCGCGGACCAGGCGAGGCGATAGGTGTAGTGGGTCTCGGGACGGGCGTCGGACTCCACAACGTGACCTCCGTCGTGTCGATCGCGTTGAGCGGCTCGGGCGGGGTGCTTCGGCCGCAGGCCGACGAGCACCCTGAGTCAAGGGTGCTCTGCTCGGGGTAATCCTGCGCAGCCTGGGCTTGAGGTGAGAGGGGGCATCGTCGATGAAATACACCGCCAGATGCGTACGCTCGGGCGATTGGTGGGCGATCAGCGTGCCGGAGATCAAGGGTGTCTTCTCCCAAGCTCGCCGCCTCGCCCAGGTCGAAGGGATGGCACGTGAAGCCATCGCTCTCGTGCTCGACGTCGACCCGCACAGCTTCGACGTCGACGTGCAGCCCGACCTGCCGCAAGAGGTGACCCGCGCCCGCCAGGCCCGCGGCGCCCTGCGCAAGGCCGAAGAGTCCGCCGAAGAGGCGACTGTCACCGCCGCACGCGCACTACTGGCAAAGGGCTACACGGTCCGCGACGCGAGCGCGCTTCTTGGCCTCTCCCCGCAGCGAGTGTCGCAGCTGGCACCGAAAAGGCTGCGGCCGGCGGTGCGGACAAGATCAGCAAGGGCGGGAAAGCCGCACTGAAGCAGGACCGCGAGATCGCCGCCGCTTGATACGGCGATCTCCGGCACCGGAACGACTCCCAAGCTAGCGCACCTCAGCATCCGGATCGGGGGTCGTCGTCGTGCTGCCCCTCGCGGCGCGGTGGCGCGTTCACCCACCTGGACCTGTTCGGGGCCCGCGACTGGGGCCTGGTCGTCTACGACGAGGTGCACCTGCTGCCCGCGCCGATCTTCCGGTTCACCGCGGACCTCCAGGCCCGCCGCCGGCTGGGCCTCACGGCCACTCTGGTACGCGAGGACGGCCGCGAGGGCGACGTGTTCAGCCTAATCGGCCCCAAGCGGTACGACGGACGACGTGCTGGGGCCGAAGCTGCCGAGCCGGGCTGAGTCTCTCCGTCGAGAGATCCCGTCACGGTCGAAAGGTGCCAAAGGAGCCATCCGAGATTCATCGAATACAGCCCCCTTGCTGCAGCAACTGAAGTGGGGCTGATCTGCTCATTACGAGTCGGTAGCCGGGCGCTGCTCCGCCGGCTGCTCTTCCTACTCGACCTGATACCCCGGTCCGTGATTGTCCGCTGTTGTTCGCCGGCTTGGCTGCTCGCTTGGCTGCTTCCTCCCCTAGCCACTGATCATGCGTGTTGTTGCGACAGAGACGGCGGGGATACGACAGTCACGTTCCACTCCCAATGCGGGACCTCCCCCTCGTGGGTAGGTAGGCCGCAAGGGCAAGTCCAGAGCTCGACCTCGTCAACCTCGGGACTGGGAGGCCAAAACCGTAGATGAAGCTCGCCGGCAAGGGGTTGGACACGCCCGGGTGGCAGCGTCTCGACATGGACACGCTGCGTACTGCCTCCCAGGGTAAGCCGGTCCACGCTTAACGTCGTTCTGGCGTTCCTCTCGATCTTGTCTCCGAGCACCCTGTACGACCGGGGCAGGCTGAACACGAAGCACAGATCTAGCTGGCCAGCGTGTTCGCTGCGTATGAGCTCAAACCTGGGCGAGTCGGGTTGAAGTGGGCGGTACGCATCATGTTGGCGCTTCCTCTCGATGTCAAGGATCCCGTTTGCGCTCGTTACGGCTTGCTCAGCGGCGTCTGCAGATCGCGCTGAGGATGCAGCGGAGTCCTTCGCGGCCGTGGCTGAGGATTCAGCGGCATCGGCGTTCCGGCGGTTGTGCTTACCTGTCCAGATGGCCACGACCAGCGCGCCGATGCTGATCAGGAGAGCCGCGACGCCGGTGAGGAAGGTTCCGACATCGGTCCAGGCCGCCGCCGGCTGGTCTGCTAAGGAGAGGACTGTCACGGCGAGACCATAAGCGAGGACAGCCAGTGGTGGCTGCCCTTGCCGGTCGGCGCTGCCTACGATGTCTCGCTTACAAGTTCTGGGCACGTCGTCCGACGGGATCCATCCGCGTCTGCGACCTCGGGCGACTGTCCGCGCCCGACCGCCGGCGGCCGCCCTCGTCGCGGATCGTTGCTGTCTCCGGAGCTGTCGACAGCCGTTGCCTGACTCCCACACTGCCAGGGGATCTTCCGAACTCTCCTGACCTGGCGTGGCGCTGACTCCTGCGGCCAGCCATCCGCCCTCCCCGTCAGTCCCCGTAGACGCCCCGACTAGCCCTGTCGACTTAGCACAAATCTGGCACGTCCTGCGGGCCCAGCGGGAACTTCGCACAGGCTGCCGCAGTCGATCGCATCGCATATCCACTGGTTGGAGCAACTACATCCCGAGCTGACTGGTGCCGACGCATAAAGTCTTCTCCGACGTGCCAGCGTCCGCCGGCTCACCTGCGGATTAGCTGACTGAGCGCTGCCGCGACCTTGCGCCGCCCGGTCCAATCCGGCGTCTCGGGGACCCACTGTCAATCCGTCACAAGGCTACAAAGGTTCGGTTCCTCTATCCGCCACCATGTGCGAGATCGGCCCCGACCAGCAGAGGCGCGGTCAGGGTCGATCTTTTCTGGTCCGGCTGAGTCCAGCCGTTACCCGCTGTCGCTCATCGCCCGGGGCATATCCGTGCAGCCGCGCCAGCAGACCATCCGGCCGGTCTCTGTCTACCGATCCGTCGACAAGACGACAAAAGTCCGGCCATCTCGGCGCAGCCGTTGCCATGACATAGACGAAAACCATACATTTCTAGATTCCCTACGTAGACAGGTTTGGTTTTCTAATGGTCGAAGCCATCATCGGGGATGTTGTCGCCACTTTAATCAGCGATGTAACTGTGCGAGCTATGACACAGATGACAGCCGCCTTGCGCCAACGGAGAAGGGGAGGGGGCGGAGAACCTAGCCAAGAAGTAGCAATTCTGTTGAACCCCGCAAAGATGACAGAGTCGCTCCGCATGTTGGCCATCTCCGTCCCACCGAATCTAACTTACGAGGAGGTCCAGGGCTATCTCCAAAGCGCTCACGCCCAAGGTGTTGCGTTCGAGCTCTTAATGGCAACCCTTGCCGACGCTTCGAGCCGGTCGATTGAGAGCATCAAGGATCGAATGGCGACGGAAACGTCGGCGTTCTTTCCCACAATTACACCGGCGGCTCGATCGCAGGTGATCGGAGACATCTTCCGTGTTTTGCAGGAGGAGTGCAAATACATAGTATCTCGCTTGAGCGAAGAGCATGCCGAAATCGTTTCTTCGCTTAAAGCAGACGCTCAATTCCAACGGATGACCTCGATCATGGAGTTGATCGAACGCCGCCTTTCAAACCCCCGCCCTGAAGTAAGTGCCGATCAGCAGCAGTCTTTCGCCACCCGATATCTTGCCCAAGTGAGGGTAGCGCACGGATTTCTCGAACCTCCGGACTTCGATCGAAGGAAGAAGGTTCCAATCAGCTCGCTTTACGTCGAGCCAACCATAGCGTTGCGGGGCAATGAACAACAATTGGCTTCACTAGCGGGCCTCCGAGGGTCACTCGATCGAACTGTGCTAGTAGGTGACCCAGGGGGCGGCAAATCCACCGCAGCTACCGTGATAATGCATCAAACAGCTACATCAACTACTGCGATGATCCCCTTCCTTGTGGTTCTGAGGGAGTTTGCCTCAGGCAGCGTACTCAAGGAGTCAGTCGTCGAGCATATCGAGCGTCGCTTGAAGGTCGCGTATCAGTGTCCGCCCCCTCCAGGTGTTGTGGAGATGCTTCTGGAGTCAGGGCAGGCTCTAGTCATTTTTGACGGGCTTGATGAGCTGCTCGACACCTCGCGGCGCAGAGAGATAACCGATGTCGTTTCCTTGTTCTGTAGCCGCTATCCTCTAACCCGCGTCCTCGTGACGTCACGAGATGTTGGCTACGACCAAGCACCGATGGACCCAGAGCAGTTCACTGCTTTCCAGTTGGCGGACTTCAGCCCAAACCAGGTTGAGGAATACGTTACGAAGTGGTTCTCGCAAGATTCCGGGCTTACGGAAGAGGAAGTTGCCTCCTGGACCAGATCGTTCATGAGTGAAAGCGAGCAGGTGTCCGATCTCCGATCGAATGCCTTGCTTTTGGCGCTAATGTGCATCATCTATCGCGGAGAAAACTCAATACCACGGAATCGCCCGGCGGTCTATGAGCGCTGCGCGACAATGCTCTTTGAGAAATGGGACAGCAGTCGGAAAATCCACAAAGAGCTTCGGGTTGGCCAGTTGGTTGATCCAGCAATGAAGTACCTCGCCTACTGGATGTTAATAACGCCCGATGCGCAGGAGGGGGCCAGGGAGGAGGTGCTTGTCCGGGAGGCGACCAACTATCTGAGGACCCACAGGTTTGAGGATGCTCATGAGGCCGAAGTCGCCGCACGCGAGTTCATCGAGTTCTGCCGTGGTCGAGCCTGGGTATTTAACGATGCTGGTTCGACTGCCGACGGCGAGCCACTCTATAAGTTCACTCATCGCACTTTCATGGAATACTTCGCCGCATACCACCTCACTCGCATTAGCGATACTCCGGAAAAGCTTGCGAGGCGGCTGCTCCCTCGGGTCACCAAGGCGGAATGGGATGTTATTGCCCAACTGGCTGTCCAAATTATGGATAAGCATAACGAAGGTGGCGGCACGCGCGCGTTTCGGTACTTACTCAACGACCGGGCCCGCCGCTCGACGCTGACTCGTGAGAATCTTCTGAGTTTCATGTGCCGATGCTTGGAGTTCTTGGTGATCCCGCCTAATGTACTGCGGGCTCTAGTCGATCAGGTGGTTGAAAACACAGTTTCTTTAAGGAATGTGACTGATAGAAGACGGCAGGTTGGACTAAGCCTGGGATATCTCATCGCAAAGAATACCCCTCAGCAGCGAGCAACCGTTCGATCCCAGTTGAAGGCCAAATTCGAATTGCTGGCGAGCGACGAGGACCTTGACCTCCGCAAGTTTGGGCTTACCCTCGCATCGGATTGTTGGCTGGGGGCGACCGGGCTTCCGAACGCCGCCTTTCCTCGTGTACATCGGGACGATTGGACTAGCTATTCAGGGGCGGTTTTCGACGAGTTGTATGAGAAGTCTGACGCAGAAGTGAGGAAGGATCCTCTCGTTCGACGTCGGGCTTTTGCGCGCGGGCTAATCTCGTTCGAGGAGGCAGTGGATAATGAGAGTGACGTGAGCATTCTCTTTGACGGTTCAGGGAACGGGGTTTTGTCATCCTTCACAGAACCTCTCGCCCTGACCCTTCTCCTCCACGCTCTATTTGGGGATGACTGGGTCTTGCATATCGTTGATGTCGACGCACTCCTGACCGACATCGCCAACTACCTCAGGAGCAGGAACTTCTCCGTCGAGGCCAGCTTTAACGAAGCAACAGGGCGATTCCTGCTCGACATAGCAAGCTACACTCCTGCCTCCACATCTGGGTCCACTGCGTCTCCACTCGAAGGGGACTCCAATGGGATTGCCAGCTTCTTAATGTTATGCGTATTGGCCGAGTCGGCCATTCAATCAGCATTGACCCAGAATCGCAGTCACACCGACCATGAGGCATGGAGCCTCCCGAACCTTGGCAGAGCCGAAAGCTTCCGTTACTACTGGGAGTTGAGGAGGCACGGCAAGAGTGAAAATCTACCAGTAACGGAACCGCCTACATTGCCCGAAGAGATTCGGTCCTTTTTGAGCGCGTGGGCCGGCGGCAAATCATTTATCAGGGAAAACGGCACTACAGAGCAACTGACTACATGAGGCATTCGCCGCGGCCCAGTCACTATTGGCTCTAGACGGAGTCTTTGGTTGGTCCAACGGCCCGCGTAGTCGGCCGTCGCGCTTGGACCACACGACTTTGGCATTTTCATCGGGCTTCGAGGTGCTTGCCAAAGTCCGAGCGGGCCACCAGCTGCCCAATAGCTCCTCCGAGGCAGTCTGGATCGGCCCGCAATATCCGCACCATAGGCTGCCCCTCGAGCCATCCTGTCTGCCGTCGACCCGCCCTCCTGGGGAGCGGGCCGCCGCCCGGCCCGCCACGTCAAGCGGACCTTGATGCAGGTTCGGACGCTGGCGGGTCTGGCGGTGGTCTGCTCGGCTTGCCCGGGTCGATGGCAGGCGGGATGGCCACCGCAACCACCCATGGACCGCGACCCGCCGACGATGCCCCGGCCATCCTGGAGCCGGAGCGCCTCCGCCGGAGGCGCTCTAACCGCAACCCCGCGACTGCCGGCAGCTCGCCGACGCGGCTGGCGTCCGCTTCCTCACGCCGCGCGGGCTGCCGGCCGCGCGGCCCGGCCGGCTGCCGGCCCACCCCCTCACAGGTCAAGGCCAGCCCTGGCGCAACGCAGAGGGGCCGGGCCCTGCGCCCAGGCGGCGCCGCGTGCGGCCCGCTTGTCGGGCCGCCTTGAGACATGTACAGAAATTCTGAACCACATCGCCGAGGCCCTTCGCCGCCAGCAGAAGGGCGGACTGTTCAGCCCCGAGCGGACTCAGCGACAAAGACACCCCGACCTGGGCGGCCCACCAACACGCCCTGCTCCCGCAACGTCGCCACCGCCCGGTGGATCGTCGAAACCGAAACGTCGTAGTGGTCGGACAGCTGTTGAGTGGACGGGATCTTCGACCCGGGCTGGAACTCGCCCACCTCGATCCGCCTCAGCAGATCCTTGATCAACTCGCCCATCGTCGGCGGAATCGGCACGTGGAGGCCCCTTGCAGTCGGTTGGCCCTCCCAGTATCGAGCAACAGGTGAAAGAGCGGCAATAACTGACGCAGGAGAAGCAGGCAAGGAGCGACAGCTAGATTCGACAGGTAAGAGAGCGTTGACAGAGGTGATAGGTGTCGGTAGCGTCGCTCTCGGTGATGCGGTGCTGCTGCGGTCGGTTGGCGCCTCTCGTACCGGTCTCGCATCGCCGCCGAGACCCCACCCTCCGCGCTCCCCCGGCGCGGCCCTGCTGCCGTACCGCCGATCGAGGCTGCGGTCGCAGGGCGGGGCGGTCTCCGCCGACCGCAACCGGCGGAGGCCGCCCCCTCCACTTCGACGTGACCCGACGAAGGGCGGTCCCCCGTGCGCGACCTGATCCGTCGGCTGGTGAGCCGACGCGAGGAAAGACCACCGATGGCAGGAGACAACCAGAGACAACCCCTCCGGCCCTGGCAGATCCGCGAGCGCTGCTTCAACGTCCGCCGGCGTGGCCTCGACCCCGTCGAGATCCGCACCTTCCTCCACCGCGTCGCCGACGAACTCACCGTCGCGCAGACCGCCCTGGTCGCGGTGCAGGAGGAGAACGTACGGATCAAGAACGCGCTGCGCGCCTGGCAGAGCGCCCAGTCGGCGAACCACCGCTACCGATGACCGAGCGCTGGGTGATCCATCTGCCGGTCACCGCACCCGACCTGCTCCGGGCCCGAATCCTCGCCCGGACCGCCGCCCGGGTGCTGGCCCGGCTCAGCGCGCGGGTGGAGCCGGGCGGGGTGACCGTGTCGGCGGAGGACCAGCAGGGCGTACGACATTGGGTCTTCTGCGACCGGCCGCTACCCGGCGGCGCACGGTGCGCCCTGCCGGTCGACCACCTCGCGCCCTGCGCCCGGCGCGCGCGGCCGTGACGACAACGCTCAACGGGAGAAGCGGTCCACCAGCACTCTCAGCCGCCGGTCGTGGTCGGCGCGGCGGAGTCGACCGCTGCGCATCAGCGTGATCAGCCCGTGCAGGCCGCTCCAGAACGTCTCGGTGAACGTCTCCAGGTCGTCGTCCCCGGCGACCGGGCGTACTGTCTCGGCCAGTTCGGCGAAGCCTCGGGCCAGGTCGGTCGGGACCTCCTGGGTGGCGAACGGCAGGTCCACGGCGAGGGTGAACATCGCGTCGTAGATGGCGGGACGCTGCTCGGCGAACGCGACGTATGCCGCCGCGACGTCGGCGACCGCCTGCCGGGGACTGGCGGCCGAGGCCCGGGCCGTGGCCAGCGCGTTGGCCAGCTCGGCGAAGCCCTCTACGGCGACCGCCGCCATGATGGCGTCCTTGCCCTTGAAGTGGCTGTAGAGGACGGGCTGGCTGTATTCGATCTCGGCGGCGAGCCGCCGGGTGGTCACCGCCTCCCAGCCTTCGGCTAGGGCTAGGTCGCGTGCCGTCGTGACGATGGCCCGTTCCCGTTCCGCCCGCTCGCGCTCTCGGCGCCCCTGAGTCGACATGACAGCAATCCTAGCAGCGCTAGCGTTCCGTTCAATGCTCTGCTAGCGTCGCTCCTGCATCTAGCAGCGCTAGGAATTGGAGCGGACTCATGCTGGCACCCCTCGCCTACGGCCTCGCCGTCGTACTCAGCCTCTTCATCGCCTTCATCGGTGCGCGGTTCCTGCTGGTACCGCGGGCCGCCGCCGCCGGGTACGGCGTGCCGGCCCGGCCGGACGGCGATCCCGCCTACCTGACGATCAAGGGCCTCCGCGATCTCAGCTACGGCCTGCTCGGCCTCGCCCTGATCGCCTTCACCAGCGCCGACGCGGTCGCATGGTTCATGCTGATCGTCGCGCTCGTCCCCCTGGGCGACACCCTCATCGTGCTGCGCAACGGCGGAACGAAGGCCGTAGCCTTCGGCATCCACTTCGCCACAGCAGTGGTGGTCCTCCTGAACGCCGCCCTGCTCTTCGCCCTGTAACGCCCCCACCCGCACGTGGTGATCAAGAGGTTTGCGTCATCGACAGGCCGATCGGTGACGCAAACCTCTTGATCACCATGGTCGGTGGTCAGGACGTGGGGGGTGGGCAGCGGTCGGGGAGTTCGACCACTCCTGGACGGTGGTCGAAGGTGTCCATCGTGAACCACTCGTCCAGCTCCGGGTCGAAGAGATTCTGCAGGCCGAACTGCAACACCTGCCACCACCGGCTCGGGTCCCGCTGGTCGACGTAGATGTCGCCGAGCGCGATCGGGAACCGGAAGAACTCCCCCGGCACCGTGGACCCGCCGACGACACCCACCCGCCAGTGGTCCACGTGCCGGTCCTTCTGGCCCTGCAGGATCTCCGGGCCGACAAAACGCGACGTCTTCAGCTTGTCGTTGAAGATCTGCCGGTTGAAGAACCCCGGGATCTTGCTGCACGCGCGCGGCGGCAACAGCGGGATGTTCGGCCACTTGTAGGTGAGCGTGTAGAGCGTGTTCTCGAAGATCAGGTTCGTGAACCAGATCGGATGCTCCGGGCCGCCGGCGATCATCTGGCTGTTGCCGTCCCGGCCCTGCCAGGTGAACGGCACGTCGATGCCGAGGTCACGCACGATGTACCGGCCGGTGCCCTGAAAGTCTGCGGGAAGCAGCGGCGGGCGCGGCTCCCGCGGCACGGGGGCCACCTCGCCGTCCGCCCGGGCCGCGCGGGGCAGCGGCGCCGCCGCCGGACCGGGCGCGATCACCCCGAGCGCGAACAGCCCACCGGCCACGGTCGACACCACCATCCGATGTGTACGCCTCGAAGCCATCGACCCCTCCGCCGGGTGTAAGAGTGCCACCTGCCTTCGGCGCAGCGTATGAGCAGGCCAAGCGAGGCGAAGGCGGATCGCATTGACTCCCTCGGAAGGGTGAGACGCCTGAGCGACTCGGGTTTCTGGAAGTCGCGGTGTCCGAGGTGCGTTGATGCCCCGGTTTCACGGAGACCGAGTTGATCAAGCTGACCGCTAAGCTGCTGATCCGGCAACAGTGGCGATGCCAGGACGGGGGCGGCGATGAACGCCGAAGATCGCATCGAACGGGCCCGGAAACTCTACGAACAGGCCGTGTACAGCGGCGATGCCCACGTACTGGCCGACGCCGAACGGGACCTGGACGCGGTGGAGGCCGACACCGCGCTGGCCCGTGGGCGGATCCTGCACGCGCGGTTTCTCGACGAACGCGCCAAGAGCGGCACCTCACCCGTCGAGGACCCGGCTGAACTGCCGTTGTTTGAGCGTGCGGCCGAGCTGTACCAGGCGCTGGCCGACACACGCGGCCAGGCCGAGGCGCTGTTCTGGATCGGCTGCCTGCATCAGATCATCCGGCGCGACAACGAGACCGCGGTTCCGCACCTGGAAAGGTCCCGCGAGCTGGCGGCGCAGGTCGGCGACAGACGGACCCAGGCCGAGGCATTGCGACACCTGGGCATCGCGGCGCACATGACCGGTCGGCTGGATGAAGCGCGCGAGCGGCTGGAGGAGTCGTCACGGCTGCGCCGAGAGGTGGGAGCGCTATCGGGCGTGGCCGCCAACATGGTCGGGCTGGCCTACGTCGCCGCCGCCCAGGACCGCCACGCGGACGCACTCGCGACACTCGACGAGGCGAACGCCATCGCACGGGCGCACGGCGCCCACGCCATCGTGCGGCAGATCGAACAGGCAAGAACGCAGATCTAGGCAGTTCAGAGGATCCGAGTCACCTGTTCGGCGGCGACGACCGCATCCCGTCGCGCCGGGTCGAGGTTGGCGCTGATGACCACGGACGCGCCCGCCGACAGCGGCGCGAGCAACCACTTCAACGGCTGCTCGTGCTCGGCGGCGTCGACGAGCAGCCGGTCACCGGCGCGCAGGTCCAGCATCCCGGCGACCTCCCGGGCGAGCGCGCCCCACTGGCCGTAGGTCGTGCCGTCCGCGCTGGCCGGATCCGACGGATGGATGGCGGTGTGGTCGGGCGTGACGTCCGAGTGGCAAAGCACCTCGGCGGACCAGTCCAACCAGCCCAGCGGCACGTCAGCCAGCCGGCCCGGCCCGGTGCCGACGAGGTAGCGGTGCGGGGCGTCCGGCACGTCCTCCAACCAGTCGTCCTGGCGTTCAGGGGTCACGAAGACCGCGTCGAACGGCCGGTCACCGCCGGGCTCCAGCACCGGCAGGCCCGCCGTGGCGCGCGGCCGGAACGACACCGCCAGGCCGCAGGCCCAGGCGCCCAACAACACCGCGGCGGTACGCCAGTGCGGCGGCAGCAGCACCGCTACGCGGCTGCCGGGGCCGAGTCCGCAGCCGTCCCGCAGCAGGCTGGCGCTGCGCGCGGCCCACACGCCGACCTGCTGCGCGGTCAGGTCGACGCGCTCGCCGGTCGCCTCGTCGCGGTAGCTGAGCAGCGGAATCTCGGTGGCGGTGGACGGGTCCGACAGGTCGGCCGTGGCGTGTGGCTGCATCCGCGTGCTCCCCGGGTGACGACGTCGCCACCACCCTACGCAACGACTTTGGTTGTACCCCTCGTCGGCCGATGGCCGTAGCGGCTGGCCGGGTGGCCCACGGACGCTACGGACGACCCCCGCAGCGCCACCGAGGAGTGCCCATGCCGACCGCGCCCGACCTCGCCGACCGTCCCCCGTTGCGCCGCCGGCTCGTGCCGGTGGTCGCGTTGCTGCTGCTCGCGCCCTGGGCGGCCGAGTGTTCGTGGGGTGGCTTCGCCCTCGACGGCTTCCTCCCGGTGGTGATCTTCCTGGGCCCGATGTACGGCGGGGCGGCGATCCTGATCCGGGAGACCGCCCGGCACCTCGGCGCGGGATGGCCGACGATCGTGCTGCTCGCCGCCGCCTTCGGTGTGCTCCAGGCCGGCCTGGTGGACCAGTCCCTGTTCAACCCCGGCTACCTCGATGACACCCAGTACGCCGACACCCGGGCCGCCGCCGAGGCGTCGCTGGTGCCGGGGCTCGGGTTCAGCCTCCGGCAGGCGTTCGACTACGTGGGCAACCACATCCTGCTGACCATCTGCGCGCCGATCGTGTTCGTCGAGTCGTTCCTCGGTGCGAAACGGCGGCTTCGGCCGTGGCTCGGACGACAGGGGTTGGCGGTGGTCGCGGTGCTCTACCTGCTCGGCAGCCTGCTGATCTTCACCACTCCCGAGGGCCGGAAGAACTTCCTGGCCAGCCCGCTGCAACTGGCCTTCGCCACCGCGGTGGTCCTCACTCTGGTCGCGGCGGCCCTGCTGCCCCGCTGGCGTCGCACCCACCCGCGCCGCGTCCGCCGGGTGCCGCACCCGATCTGGGTGGGTCTGCTGGTCGTCCTCGCCCGCCTCTTCACCGACCCGACGCCCGGTTGGCCGGGGGTGGCCGTCGCGCTGGCGCTCGCCGCCACCGTCGGGGCCGTGCTCGCGTACCTGTCGGGGGGCGCTCGCTGGGGGCAGCGGCACGTGCTCGCCGCGGGCTCGGCGAGCGTGGTCAGCGCCGCCGCGTTCGCGTACCTGGTGCCGCCGTACTCCCCGGCGAGCCCGGCGGCGGCCCTGGCCGGCGACGTCGCGGTCACCGTCATCACCGTGGCCCTGGTCGTTGGCGCCTGGTGGCGTCTGCGCCGCGCTTCGCCCGCTGTCCACGTCGCCGCGAGCTGATGCTCCCTGGCGGTGCCGGTCAGGTGCCGGCGAGGTAGCGGGTCGGGCGCGGCCGTTTGCCAGTGCGGGGCGGCAGCACCGCCACGCGGCTGTCAGCAGCGGACGATGCTCAGGACCGGTCGCCGGCAGCAGGGCCGGCCTGGATGAGTCGATCCAGGACATCGCGAGCGGCTGCGAGCCGATCCATGGACGTCGTGATGCGGGTGCGCTCCACTGCCAGAGCGTCGAGGAGCTCCGGGCAGGTGGGGGCCAGCACGGTTACGTCGTCGGGGATGCAGGGAAGGATCTCGGCGATCGCCGCGGTGTTCAAGCCGGCGGACAGCAACAGTTGGATGTGCCGCACCGTGCCGACCGCCTGCGAGTCGTAGTGACGGTAGCCGCTGGCGAGACGGGCGGGACGCAACAGGCCCGCCTCCCGCGCCAGTTCGCTGATCCGCACACCGACAGCAGATCAGGGCTTGACCTTCACGTCAACGTGAAGGTTTAGCGTCGTCGCTGTGACTCACCGCAACCAGGACAATCAATCCGCCACCGTCGCCGTCCTGGGGCTCGGCCCGATGGGTCGGGCGCTGGCCGCCGCGTCGCTCGCCGCCGGCCACCCGCAGGCGGCACGCTGATCACGATCGGCGACGGACCGGGTGGCGCGACCTGGCGATTACACTCGCCCCCACACCACTTTGGAGGGGGCGGCGCAGTGGGTGAACTGCTGTCGGCGGTGGTCCAGATCGTCAACTCGTACGTCAGCAGACTGCTGGATCGGCGGACGGTTTCCCAGGATGCGAAGGTCGGCGCCCACCTGCTGGACGTGGTCCTCACGTTGCAGGAGTTGTGCCTCAACGGCGACCGCCTCCTGAGCCTGGCCGACGCCCTGATCTCCGACGCCGACCCCCGGGCGGACGACCAGGCGGAGTTCGCCGCCCTGCTGCACCGGCAGTCCATGCTGATCAACCAGCTCCGGCGCGGCATCGACGACTCCCGCGCGCTGCTCGCCACCGTCGACGTGGACTTCGCGTTCGCGATGGCGCCCTTCCTCGATGGCAAGTCGGGGCTGCTGACCCGCTGGCAGCAACAGGCAGCCCTCAGCCGGTACTCCACCACGACGCTGTTCTTCCTACCCGCCGAGGCGGTCACCCGGGTGGTGGCGGCCAGTCCGGCCGCCTCGACCACCACCGAAATCGACCGGAACCGGACGGAGTTCGTGCTGGTGATGGCGGACGAGGTACGCAGCGCTCGCCGGCGGGAGGTGGCGGACATCCGAGCCGTCGCGGATGACGAGCGCGCCAGGCTGCTGCGGGACGTGGGCCGGGCCCGTGCCGACCTGGCCGCCGCCCGGGCGCTGTGCGCGCGGCTGCTCGCGGCGACCCAGGAGGCCATCGGTCCAGCGGCCACCGCCCGGATACGACGGACGCTGACGCCCCGACAGCAGCACCGCTGAGCGCAATCAGTCGCCCGGATCCCGGTCCCAGTCGAAGCCCGCGCGGGCGAACGCGACGCTGCCGTCCCCGGTGGCGTACACCTTGATCGCTTTCAGGCCCAGCGACCGGGTGAGCCTTTCCAGGTTGGACATGATGCGCTGGAAGAGCCCGGTGCCGGTGGCCTCCTCGGTGATGCGGATCTCGTCCAACATCGCCAACCGCCTGGGGAAGGAGAGCCGCAGTTCGAGCAGGACCCGCAGAACGTCGGACGGCGCGATGCGCAGCGAGACCGCGGCACCGCCGTCGGCGTAGAGCGAGATCTCGACCCGCGCGTCGGGCAGCTCCGCCGTCAGCACCTCGTAGAACTGCTGCGGCGTCAGCTTCATCCACTGTCGCCAGGCGGCGAGCGCGGCCTCGTCCGCCCGGCCGACCGTCAGCGCCGGTTCCGCCGCCCGCAGGTCGGCCACGGTCAACGCCTCGATCTCGACCGGTCGCTCCCCGGCTCGGACCTCCTCATAAGGCGTCAACGGCACTCCCGCCTCGACCAGGAGCCGGTCGAAGTCCGGGTCGGGCCAGTACGGGGCCGGCGCGAACTCGCCGACGCGGCACCACAGTTCGTGCCACAGCCGTACCGCGCCAAGCGGTCGAAGGCCGAGCCGCATGGCTGCGACGAGGACGCACCGGTGCAGGTGCAGCGTTGCGGCGAGCGCCGCCAGGTTCGCCCCCGGCTCGTCGCAGGCCCGCAGGGCGCCGACGGAGTTCCGGTCCAGTTCGGTGTACGCCACCAGTTCCGGCAGGTCCGTCAGACGCACCGGGATCGGGGAGTCGAGCAGGGAGTCGAGGTCGGCCGGCTCCCAGGCGACGTCGTCGTTCAGCAGGATCATCCGCAGATCCCGGCCGTGCTGGCGGACCACCACCTGGAGGATCGGCTTACCATCCGGCAGCGTCCGGTGGTTGAGCCACACCACCGCCTCGGGGTAGAGCCGCAGGCTCACGTCGATCGCCGGCACGGTGACGAGCAGGGCGGAGCCGTCGTGCTCAACCCGCAGCGCGCGGAGCTCACTCAGCGCGCCGACGAGTTCACTCATCTGCATCGGCGAACTCTAGCGACCGAACGCGTCGTACGCGATCACCGACAACTCGGCCGCCGCTGATTCGACAGCCGGGAACGCCACCGTCAACGTGCGCTAAGGCGGGCCCGCCATGTCGATGTGCTGTTGAGCGGTATACCGCAGAGGTATGAATATGACTCTGGGGTATACCGCTCACTGGCGCATCCGCCCCGACGAAGGTGACCGACCGTCACCGTCGACCCCCGACTGCGCCCACAGCACCAGCCAGGGTCAGCCCTTGACCGGCAGTTCCGGGCCGCCGTCGAGCAGTGCGGCCAGCAGGTCGCCGTACTCCTCGACCCGCTCCAGGACCTCGGCGGCGGTGAACTGGCGGACGGCGGGTGTCCGGCCGCGCGCGCCGGCCTCGACCTCGTCCCAGGTCAACGGCGTCGAGGCCGAGGGCGTCCGCTGGGCGCGCAGCGAGTACGGCGCCACTGTGGTCTTCGCCGCGTTGTTCTGACTCCAGTCGATGAAGACCTTGCCGGGGCGCAGGTTCTTCGCCATCTTCGACACGATCAGCTTGGGGTGCGCCTTCTCCAGCTCCTGCGCGATCCGGCGCGCGTAGGCGGAGACGTCGTCGGCGGACTGGGTGCCGGCGATCGGGCAGCAGAGCTGCATGCCCTTCTTGCCGGACGTCTTCGGGTACGAGTCGATGCCGTCGTCGGCGAGCCGGTCGCGCATCAGCACCGCCACCGGGCAGCACTCGGCGAGCCCGGCCGGCGGCCCCGGGTCCAGGTCGACGACCATCATGTCCGGGTCCTGGCCCACCTTCCACTGCGGTGTGTGCAGCTCCAACGCGGCGAGGTTGGCCAGCCAGACCAGGGTGGGCAGGTCGTCGGCGACCACGTAGTCGATGGTCTCCCGACCCTTCGTCGACCCGGGCGCGGGCAGCGTCTCCACCCGTACCCAGTCGGGCGTCGCGGCCGGCTTGTTCTTCTCGAAGAAGGACTTGTCGTCCACCCCGTTGGGAAAGCGGATCCGGGTCACCGGCCGGTCGGCCAGGTGCGGCAGCAGCGCCGGGGAGATCCGGGTGTAGTAGTCGATCACCTCGCCCTTGGTGAAGCCGACCGCCGGATAGAGGACCTTGTCCAGGTTGGACAGCTCCAGCGGGCGACCCTCGACGTCCACCCGCACCTTCTCAGCCGGCATCGTCGACCTCCTCCGGCGGCTTGTCCGGGCGCAACCGCAGCACCCGGGGGAAGCGCAGCCGGCCGTCCGGGGTGCGTTGGCCGTACTTCACCTCCACCACCACCCGGGGTTCTACCCAGATGGCGCCCCGGGCATCCTCGCGCGGCACTCCCGGCGCGAACGGTGACACGCCGGAGCGCAGCGGCTCCAGCTCGGCGAGGAGCTGCCGTTCGATGGCCGCCCCGATCCCGCCACCCACCCGACCTCGGTAGATCAACCGGCCGTCCGGGCCGGGCACCCCGACCAGCAGCCCGCCGATGCGGCGCGCACCCGGCCGCCAGCCGCCCACGACGAAGTCCCCGGTCACCTCCAGCTTGACCTTCACCCAGTCCGGGGAGCGCACCCCGGGCCGGTAGACGGCGCCGACCCGTTTGGCCATCACGCCCTCCAGGCCGTGCTCCCCGGCCGCCTCGTAGGTCGCCGGGCCGTCGGCGAACACCGGCGGCACCGCCCACCGGGCGCCGCCGAGCGCGAGCGCGTCCAGGGCCTCCCGCCGGCGCTCGTACGGCCAGCCGGTCAGGTCGTCACCGTTGCGGCGCAACAGGTCGAAAATCATGTACGTGACCGGCATGACCGCCGCCAGCCGGGCCGCCTTGTTGCGATCCCGCACGTGCATCCGCTCGGCCAGCGCCGTGAACGAGGGCTGCCCGCCCTGGCCCAGCAGCACCACCTCGCCGTCGAGCAGCACGTCGTCGACCTGCTCGCAAAGGGTGGCCAGCTCGGGGTACGCGGCGGTGATCTCCACGCCGGAGCGGGCGTACAGGTGCTGGACGCCGCCGGAGATGTCGGCGAGCGCGCGGACCCCGTCCCACTTGAACTCGTACGCCCAGCCGTCACCCGCCGGGAGCGGCCCGGTCATCGCGAGCATCGGCTTGAGCGGCGCGCCGGGCACGACCCGACTGTAGTAGCAGGGCGAACACCTCGCGCGGAGTTCCAACGGATGCGAGCATGGTCGATACCGGGGAAGGGAGCGCAGGATGCGTGCCATCTGGAAGGGAGCCGTGTCGTTCGGGCTCGTCTCGATCGGGGTGAAGCTCTACTCGGCGACCGAGGAGAAGGACATCCGGTTCCACCAGGTGCACCGCGAGGACGGCGGCCGGATCCGCTACAAGCGCACCTGCTCGGTCTGCGGCGAGGAGGTCACCTACGACGACATCGCCAAGGGCTACGACATCGGCGGCGGCGAGATGGTGATCCTCACCGACGAGGACTTCGCCGACCTGCCGCTGACCAGCTCGCGGGCGATCGACGTGCTGGAGTTCGTGCCCGCCGAGCAGGTCGACCCGATCCTCTACAACAAGGCGTACTTCCTGGAGCCGGAGGGCACGGCGACCAAGCCGTACGTGCTGCTGCGCGACGCCCTGATCGACTCGGAGCGGGTGGCCATCGTCAAGGTGGCGCTGCGCCAACGTGAACAGCTCGCCACGCTGCGGGTCCGCGAGGGCGTGCTGCTGCTCAACACGATGCTCTGGCCGGACGAGATCCGTACGCCGGACTTCGGTTTCCTCGACGAGGACCTGAAGGTACGCCCACCGGAGCTGGCCATGGCCAGCTCGCTGATCGACTCGATGACCGGCGAGTTCGAGCCGGACGTCTTCACCGACGACTACCGGGCCGCGTTGCAGGAGGTCATCGACGCCAAGGTGGAGGGTCGGGAGGTCGTCCAGCCGGAGGAGGCCGAGGAGGCGCCGGCCCCGGCGGTGGACCTGATGGCCGCGCTGAAGGCATCGGTGGACCGGGCCCGGGCGGCACGCGGCGAACAGCCCGCGCGCGGTGGGGGCGGCGGCGAGCCGACGCCCATCTCGTCGGCCCGCTCGGCCCAGAAGGCGGCCGAGAAGAAGGCCGCCAAGGCGCCCGCGAAGAAGACCACGGCGAAGAAGACGGCGGAGAAGAAGACGGCGGAGAAGAAGACCGCCGCGAAGAAGGCCGAGCCGGCGAAGAAGACGGCTGCGAAGAAGGCCGAGCCGGCAAAGAAGACGGCCGCGCGCAAGACCGCACCCCGCAAGAGCGCCTGACCGTACGGCGGCGACGAAGGGTGTCCGCCGGACCGGGTACGCTCCGCCGGCCGTTGGCCACCGGAGGAGCCCCCCATGCCGTACACCCCTGACCTGGACCGGTTGTTGACGCCGGGTGCCCGCTTCACCGACGAGTACGGCGCGTACCTGATCGAGGCCCATCCCGTGGATGACGTCGTGCTGCCCACCGGCCGGGTGGTCGGGTGCGACCCGCTGGTCTGCCCGGAAGCCGAGCCGTACACGGTGACTGTCGCGCCGGGGCGGTACCCCGCCCGCGCCTGGGTGGCCGTGGTGCTCCGGGAGGGCGCCGAGGTGGACCGGCGGGTGGCCGCGCTGCAACTGGTGGTCTCCGACGAGCCGGCGATTCGCTGGGAGCCGGCCGTCGCGGGCGACCAGGACGTCGCCGCGCTCGGCCCGGACGACTACTTCGGGTACGGGGTGGACGCGGGCGCCGGCACGCTCGCCGACCCGACGGCGCTCGCCGTCCTCGACGGCTGGGACCACGACCAGGTGGAGGAGGTGTTCATCCCTGACGAGCTGCCCGTGTCGCCGGTCCGGGGCCTGATCACCGCAGTCCTCGACGAGACCACCGGCGCCAACGTCGTCACCGTGGCCACGGGTTGGGGGGACGGCTGCTACGGCACCTGGATCGGGCGCGCGGCCGACGGGTCCGTGACGTCGTTCGTGACCGACTTCATGGTGATCCCGAAATAACGTCCCGCGAGGGCGTCGCTGGGCGATCCGAGGCATCCGGGGCGGGCACGGCGGGCCGCCGGGCGGGTACCGTGTGCGTCGGCTTTCCCCCCGGCACCGCGTGCCGGCCACACCTTCGCAGCAGGGAGTCGACGACGTGAGCGAGCGCACGCAGGAGAACCGGTCGGAGGGCCAGAGCCCGGCGACGAAGGCGGGTCGGCGGCTGGCCGCCCAGCTGGCGGCGCAGAAGGCCGCCGAGGCGAAGCGCCGCCGCCAGGCGTGGGCGGGTGGCCTCGCCGGCGTCGCCGTGATGGCGCTGCTGATCGGCGGTTTCGTGTGGATCGACCGGAACCGGAGCGACGACAAGCCGGCCAACCAGGCAGGTGCGACCCCGTCCGCCTCCGCCCCGGCCGCGGACGCCCCCACCGCGCCCCCGGCTCCGCAGCTGCCCGCGGGCGCCGACCCGGCGCTGGGCACCAAGCCGACGGTGGCGGCGGGCAAGGGTGAGCTGAAGAAGCTCACCGTCACCCCGGTGATCAAGGGCACCGGCCCGGCGGTGAAGAAGGGCCAGACCATCACCACCAACTACGTGGGCGTCTTCTTCAAGGACGGCAAGGAGTTCGACTCGTCCTGGAACGCCGGCCAGCCGGCCAGCTTCCCCATCGGCGTGGGTCAGGTCATCCCCGGCTGGGACCAGGGTCTGGTGGGCGTGACCGTGGGCAGCCGGGTGCAGCTCGACATCCCGGGCGAGCTGGCGTACGGCAACGACGAGGCCAACGCCAACGGGCGTCCGACCGGTCCGCTGCGCTTCGTGGTGGACGTGCTCGCCGCCCAGTGACCCGTCCGGATCGCCCCGGTTGTCGCCGCGGCGCGATGGACTTGTTCACATGGGGCTTCCTGCCCGTCACCCTCCGGCAGTAGGTTCGGCGTCACCCCGGGCGGCCCGCCGTCCGGGGTGACCATGCGGACCCGGGACGCGGAGGTGCACGTGACGGCGCTGGACGAGCCCGGGCGGACCGCCCGGCTGATGTGGACGCACTTCGAGCCGGTGCACGCGGTCACCTACTTCCACCCTCGGGCCCGGGCCGCGCACGAGGCGGTCGGGCTGCGCGGCTACTGGCGGGGCTACTTCGCCGGCCGGGCCGCGCCGCTGGGCGCCGCCGAGGCCGCCCCGGTCATCGCCGCGTTCTTCAACTTCGCACCACCCATGGTGAGCCGGGCCCTGCCGGCGGTCTGGCGGCTGGCCACCCCGCAGGAGGCGCTGCGCGCCCGGCTGACCGGCGCCGTGCAGGCCCTCGCGGAGCTGACCTACGAGCTGCCCGAGGCGCACCTGGCCGAGGCCGCCGACCTGCTGGAACGGGCCGCCTCGGCGGCGCAGACCGCCGGTCGGGTGCTCGGCGCGGCCAACGCGGCGCTGCCGGTCGGGGAATACCCTCTCGCCCGCCTCTGGCAGGCCGCGACCACGCTGCGGGAGCTGCGGGGCGACGGGCACATCGCCGCCCTGGTTGCCGCCGGCCTGGACCCGGTGGAGACGCTGGCGTGGCGGGTCGCGGTGGACATGCCGGCGGAGAACCTGCTCGGCCGGGGCTGGTCCGAGCAGCAGTGGCGGGCCGCCCGCGAGCGGCTGGCCCAGCGCGGCTGGCTGACCGGGGACGGCACGGCCACCGACGTCGGTCACGCCGGGTTCCAGGCGATCGAGGACGCCACCGACCGCGCCGCCGCACATCCGTGGGAGGCTCTCGGCCCGGACGACACCGACCGGCTGCGTGAGCTGCTGGAGCCGATGGCCCGGTCGTGTCACACGGTGATCCCGCCGAACAGCCCGATCGGGCTGCCCGCGCTGCCCGGCTGACCGGCGGTCCGCCTCTCGGGCAGGATGGGCCCGTGGTGGATGCGGTGGTTTTCGACCTGGACGGCGTGATCGTGGATTCCGAACCGGTCTGGGAGGAGGTCCGGCGGGCGTACGTGGCGGCACACGGTGGGTCCTGGCAGCCGGACACCCAGCGCCGGCTGATGGGCATGAGCACCGGGGAGTGGGCCCGCTACCTCAGCGGTGAGCTGGGCGTGCGCCGCAGCGCCGAGCAGGTCGCCGACGAGGTGGTGCGGGAGATGGCCCGGCGCTACACCGAGCACGTACCGCTGATCGACAGTGCCGACGAGGTCGTACGCCGGCTGGCCGCGCGGTGGCCGCTGGGGTTGGCCAGCTCGTCGCCGACCCGGCTGATCGCGGCGGCGCTGGACGCCACCGGCCTGACCGGCGCGTTCGGCGCGACCCTATCCACCGAGGAGACCGAGCGGGGCAAGCCGGCGCCGGACGTGTACCTGACCGTCGCGCGGCGCCTCGGCGTCGACCCGACCCGTTGCGCGGCCGTGGAGGACTCGTCCAACGGCGTGCGGTCGGCCGCGGCGGCGGGGATGAAGGTGGTGGCGGTGCCCCACGGGTCGTACCCCCTCGACCCGGACGCCGCCGGGCTCGCGGTCGTGACGTTGGGGTCGATCGGTGAGTTGACGCCGGAGCTGGTGGAGGGGCTGGGTTGACGCGGGCCGAGCGGGGTAGGAGCCACGAATGAAAGCCATCGTGTACGAGCGCAACGGCGACCCTTCCGTGCTGGAGCTGGTCGACCGGCCGGTGCCGGAGCCGGGGGCCGGCGAGGTGCTGGTCCGCCTGGCGGTGTCCGGGGTGAACCCGACGGACTGGAAGTCGCGGCGTGCCTTCCCGCCGGACGGGTGGCAGATCCCCGGGCAGGACGGCGCGGGCGTGGTGGAGGCGGTCGGCGAGGGGGTCGACCGTGCGCTGATCGGCGAGCGGGTCTGGATCTGGGAGGCGGCCTGGCAGCGGCCGTGGGGCACCGCCGCGGAGTACACGCTGGTGCCGGTGCGGCAGGCGGTTCCCCTGGGCGACGCCTCGTTCGAGTTGGGAGCCAGCCTGGGCATCCCGTTCCTCACCGCGCACCGCTGTCTGACGGCCGGCGAGTTCATGCCCGACGCGCTGCGCGCCGGTGCGCTTGCCGATCACACCGTGCTGGTGCAGGGCGGGGCGGGCGCGGTCGGCAACGCGGCGATCCAGCTCGCCCGCTGGGCCGACGCGACGGTGATCGCCACGGTGAGCAGCGCGGAGAAGGCACAGCTCGCGGCGGCGGCCGGCGCCTCCTATGTGATCAACTATCGAGAGCAGGACGTGGTCGAGGAGGTCCGCAGGATCACCCCCGACGGGGTGCACACGATCGTGGAGGTCTCCCCCGGCCGGAACGCCGCGGTCGACGCCCAGGTGCTGCGGCACGGCGGCGCGGTCTGCATGTACGCCGACGACGGCGGGGGCGAGGTGACCATCCCGATCCGGCCGATGATGGCGCCGAACGCCCGCTGGCAGTTCGTGCTGGTCTACACGGAGCCGAAGGCGGCCAAGGCGCAGGGTGTGATCGACGTGGCGGCGGCGGCCAGCCAGGGCGGCCTCCGGGTCGGCGCGGACGCCGGTCTGCCGCTGCACCACTATCCGCTTGCCGACACGGCGGCCGCGCACCAGGCGGTCGAGGACTCGGCGGTGGGCAAGGTGCTGATCACCACCAGTGACGCCTGAACGGGTCGCTGGACACCCGATTTCCCCGTCATCAGGACAGACGCGAACAAGTTTCGCAACAATGACGGTGCGGGATCACCCCGTGTGGAGCGGGCGGCCCCGGCGCGGGGGGAACGCCGGGGGCGCCCCAGGGGGGGGATGTCA
>NZ_JBFAPG010000001.1:0-56153 GCF_040675595.1 Micromonospora sp. NPDC049580 | reverse complement strand
GGCGCTCGGGCCTGTGTTGGCGCACTACCAGGGCCTGCTCCCCGACGTGGCTAGCGTTGGGCGGCTTAACGCAACGCCCGTAACGACCGCGCGGTTCGACATCGCCGACGGGGAACCGCCTCCTAGGACCGTCGAGCCCAGCGCGCTGCCTCGATGACCACGTCCCACCGATCCCGCCCGCCCGCCGAGTTCAGCGCCCTCTCTTCGGCGACGACAACACCGGCACTGCGCAGCATCGCCAAGTGACCCGAATACGCCGGATGGGCGGCCAGTTCTGCCTTGACGTGTGGAAAGGCGACGAGCGGTAGGCCCGCGCCCAGCGACTCGTTGAGCACGCCGAGCGCCAACGTGTCGTTGATGCCCAGCGCCCATTTCGTCACGGTGTTGAACGTGACCGGCGCGGCCACCACCACATCGGCCGGCGGGTGCGGCTCCGGGTCGCCGGGCATGCGCCACTCCACGCGTACGAGATAGCCGGTCTTTTCTTGCAACGCCGCTCGGTCGAGCCACGGCGCGGCGGTGGGGCTGACGATCATGCACACCTGCCACCCGTCGGCAATCAGCAGGTCGACCAGCTCGTCGATGTGCTCCGCGGGACCGGCGGCGCAGACGACCAGATACAGCACCGGGCGTTCCGTCATGACCGCAGTCTGCCCGAGTCGGACGACGTTCGATCGAGTGGATACGAGCCGGCCCTCGCGGCGTCTCTCAGAATTTGACGCGCACATCGTCGGTGCTGATGAGCTGCCCGGCTCCGATGAACCGGCGGGCAACCAACAGGCCCGCCTCGTGTGCGGGTTGTCCGCCGTGGCTGGCCGACGCGTCCGTCACGAGCCACGGTGTGAGGTCGCGTTCGAAGGCATCAACCGCCGATTTCATCACGCAGCTTTCCGTCGCGAGGCCACAGAACACCAGGTCGGTCCATCCCTCCTGTTCTGTCAAGGCAACCCCAGCGGAAGAAAAGTACGAGTAGATCTTCTTGTCGATCACCGCTCTGGCGCGGCTCGCATGCTCTGTCAGCTCGGGCACGATGTCCGTCTCGGGTGGGTTCTGTACCGACGACCAGTGGATCAACCGCTCGAACGGGCTGCCGGGGTAGTTGTGATAGCGGGTGAACACCACCGGCCGCCCGGTTGCCTCCCAGTGTTCCACCAGCTCAATGACCTTCGGGACGACGCCTCTGCTGAGGTCGTTGATGAAGCCGTTCTGCATGTCGATGACGATCAGGGCGGCACGCTTCTCGTTCATCTGTCGACTCTGCCACTCAACTCCGCGGTCTCGCGAAGGGCGGCCTGGGCCTGCGTCAGGCGTGCTGGGAGGCCGCTTGTAACGAGGGTCGCCTCGCGCATCATGCAGTGTTGCGCTGTCTCGCGAGCTCTGGCGGTCGTCATTCGGGAGTGGGCAGCGCGGAGGAATCGCCAGCCGAACTCGGGCGGCATGGTGGGGTCCCGCCCTTCTTCGACCTGACGTTGGATGTGGCGGCAGTAGGCCCAGAGCATTTGTACGTCCACCTCGCAGGACACCAGGTCGTCAACCATGAGGGCCTGCTCGGGCGAGAGAGCGTGGTAGGCCACACCCGCCCAACTGGCGTAGCCGACGGAGACTCCTTGCACGCCGAAGGGCTGAACGGAGGGCTGATCGAAGCCTTGGGCCAGCAGGCGGCGTTCGACGTGGTCTCCGACTGGTTCGGGACCTGGCTGTGCGCGCCGGTTGACCAGCACGGACGGCAGGCTCATCAGGCGCAGGGCGTTTTCGAGCTCGTCACCGGTCCACGCCGACTCCTGCAGGACGTACATCGACAGGACGTACTCGGGCGCGACGTGGTCGGAGGATGGTGGAGACGAGAGAAGCCGCCCAACCTGATCGGCCGCCCAGGGCACGTCATCCTCGTAGCTGGCGTATCGCCACGTCGCCAGTGCCGCCAGGTTAGGAAGGTGCAGTTCCTGCATGACGTGCAGCACCACGACGCCGCAGGCAAAGACGTGAGCGGTGCACGTTCCCTCTGGGTGGTGCAAACCGGCGACCGCGACCTTCATCCACTCGTGGTGACGTGCCTCGAAGGCTTCTTGCGCCACAACTTCCACGGCTGCGGATGCGCCTGTGTAAACCGGTATGAATTTGTGGGACTGAACCCGGTAGCCAGTACTGACGAGGTTGTGCTGGGGGACGGCTCTGCTGGTGGTGCTGATGAAGCGATCTGCCACCTGACTGCCGGCTCTGCTCAGCACGGTGTCGAGTGCGGCCTGCATCTCCGGCCGCGGACGAACCGCTTCTCGGCCTGCCTCCCACTTGGAGACGGTGCGCTCACTGACGCCGAGGTTCTCCGCGAAGTCGCGGATGCTCATCCGCAGAGCTTGTCGCAGTGCACGGGTTTCGCGACCTGTCCACGCCTCGACAGTCGGCAAAGCTCTCGCCTCCCATCGCATCATGGCCGCTTCCGGCAGCCTATCGGCTCCCGGTGCAGCATAGGTACAGCGCAGATACAGCGAGTAGTCATACCGGGAAGCCGAGGGCCTGGCCAGGGTGGACGCATGGCCCGGGGCGGGTGCTGGCTCCGGAGCTGCGCTGGCCCTCAACGGCGCAGTCCCGCACCCGCCCGCCCCGGCGCCACTCGATCCGTCGACGTCTCGGAGCCGCCATGACCACCCCTGAGCAACTCACGACACCGGCCGAACTGGTCGCCCGCTGGCTGCGCCTGGTGGCGGCGGACGCGGAGCTGTCGCCGTACCTCATCGGGGTTGATCTGGGCCGGCTTGCCGCGCACCTGGCGACCGTGCTCGACGGAGAAGCAACCGGATGGTGCGGTCTGGGCTGGTCGGAGGCGCAGCATCGGCGGGTCCTCGACTACCTGGAGGGCGTCCTGAGGGCAGCCGAGCTGCCGGACGGCCGGATTGCCCGGGTCAGGCGGGCGTTCGAGGTGGCCGCATGAGCCTCGCCGCCGCTTGGGCGTCGGTCGACGACCGGGCGGCCGCCGACTTCTGGTGCACCCTGGAGGACCGCCGCCCCGGGCTGCTGCCGCAGCGCGAGGCGTCGCTGTTCTTCGCCGCGCTTGGCGGTCTCGTGGCCGGCGATGACGACCGGGCGGGCCGCGCGGCGCTGCTCATGGTGCTCGGCCGCGCGTACCGTCGCTACGACCTGCTCCCACACGCCACCACCATCGGCGACGCGCTGCTCGCCACCCTGGCCCGCCATGCACCGCATCCCCTGTGGACGACCATCGGGGAGCGCGCCGTGGACCGCGCCACGCATGCCATCCGACGGACCGCCGCCCGCGTCGGCGACGGCCCGGCCTGGTGGCCCGCCCAGGTGATCGGCCACGAACGGCCGTCGCCGGGCATCGCCATCCTGACGGTACGTCCCTGGCGGCGGCTGCCCCACCACCCCGGCCAGGCCGTCCCCGTTTGCACACCACGCCTGCCCGGCCGCTGGCGCTGGCTCTCCCCGGCCAACCTCCCACGCGCCGACGGCACCGTCGAGCTGCACGTCCGCGCCGTTCCCGCCGGCGCCGTCTCCCACCGCCTGGTCCAGGACGTACGCCCCGGAGAGCTGCTCTGGCTCGGCCCACCCGGCAACACCGGCCTACGCCTCGACCCGACGCGTACCGGCGACCTGCTGCTCGTCGCCGGTGGCACCGGCCTGGCACCGCTACGCGCCCTGGTCGAACAGGTCGCCGCCGCACCGGACGGCCGACGGGTCACCCTGATCGTCGGCGTCCGCGCCTTCGTCGACCTGTACGACGCGATAGCGCTCGACAAGCTGCAATGCGCCCACGACTGGCTGACGATCGTGCCGGCGTTCTCCGACGACCCCTGCGCCGAGCCGGCAGAGCAGGGCGACGCCCTCACCATCGCCCTCGACCACCACCAGCCCGACCAGGACATCTACCTCTGTGGCCCGTCCGCGATGCTGGCCGCCGCGCGACCACGGCTTCTCGCCCTCGGTGTCCCCGCCGCCCGCATCCACCTGCCGGAAAGCTTCACCCGCTGATGGCCGTCTACCGCAGTCGACACACCCTGACCGGGCCGCTCACCCCCGACCGGGTCGCCGCCCTGGACCTGCCCCGCACCCGACTCGGACGCCGTGGCTACGAACCCGAGCACGTCAACGCGCTGCTCCACCGCCTCGCCCACGAGTTGCACGAACAGGGCCGCCAACTCGACCTCGCCCAGGCCGAGAACCACCGCATCAAGAGCGCCCTGCGCACCTGGCAGACCCACCAGGCGAGACTTCGGTACGACAGGACACACCCGCCGGATTTACCAGGACATCCGGATGCGTGACCTGCTGGATGGGGCCAGGCGACAGTGGCTGAGCCTTGCTTAGTACGACGTCGACTTCTACACGACCGTCGAATCGACCGGCGGCCCCATCCTGAAGAGCGAGCGGATCCAGACCTAGCGGCTGGGCAGATTCGTTGTGGGCAGAGCGTGGTGGGTGATTGCCGGGTGGGTGCTCGCGGCAGCCGCCATCATCCTCACCACACCATCGCTGAGCGACATCACCTCCGCCGATCAGGAAAGCTTCCTGCCCCGCTCGTACGAGTCCGTGCAGGCCACCGAGCTCGGGCAGAAGGCGTTTCCGCAGCAGGCCACAGCGACGGCGATCATCGTGGTCAAGCGCGCCGACGGACAGAAGCTCACGCCGGCGGACGAGGCGAGAGTGGGCCAGCTCGCCCAGTCGCTCAAGGCCAAGAACATCCCGCACACGACCGGCTACCTGACCAGTCCGCCAGCTGTGGAGCCGGACAAGTCGGTGCAGGCGGTCAACGTCCGGCTCGACGCCCCTGCCCCAGACGACCCGGCGTTGCTCGACGCCGTACGCGATCTGCGCGCGGACATCGGCCCGGAGCTGGCGAACAGTGGGCTGACCGCAGGCGTGGCCGGCGACGCGGCGAGCTTCGTCGACAACGAGGACACCTTCAACGATGCCTTCGCCGTGGTCGGCGTCGCGACGATCATCCTGATCATCGGACTAAACCTGATCATCTTCCGCAGCCCCATCGCCGCGCTGCTGCCCGTGGCGGTCGTCGGCGTCGTTCTGAGCATCACGACGGGTCTCGTCGCCGCCGTGGGCAAGGGGGCAAGGCATTCGATCTCAGTGTCAGTCAGGATCTGCAGACGATCCTGCTGATCCTGCTGATCCTGCTGATCCTGCTGATCGTGTTGTTCGGCATCGGCACCGACTACATCAATTTCCTGCTCTTCCGCCCGCCGCTTCGAGTAACCGCATGAAGCGCTGGCCTAGATGGCTTGGACGGCACGGCGAGGGCTTACATCGACGGGCTGGTGCCAGTACTGTTCCCGCATCGCTGAGTAGGGGAGTGCGTGCATGAAGGCGGATACTGTCCAGCTTGTTCATATCTTCGGCACTGACCGGCGCCACGTGGTTCCCGTCTTCCAGCGCCCCTACGTCTGGGACGAGGAGCGCAACTGGGCGCCGCTCTGGTCGGACGTCCGGGCGGCGGCCGAGGAGGTTGAGACGGAGATGAGCGGGGTCCCCGACGCGTACACCGCGACACCGCGCACCCACTTCCTCGGGGCGATCGTGCTGGAGCGGATGCCTCCGGCGCCCGGCCGGATCCTCGCGATGAACGTGATCGACGGGCAGCAGCGCCTAACGACCCTCCAGGTCCTGCTCGCCGCCTGCTGGGTCGCCGCGCGGGAGCACGGTGCCGAGAACGCCGAGGGGCTGCTGAAGCTGCTGCTCAACAACACCGAGCAGCTTATCCACAAGCAGCACCCGTACGAGCGGTACAAGGTCTGGCCGTCGCTGCCGGACCGCGACGCGTTCAAGGCGCTCTTCGCCGCGAAGCTCCCTGCGGAGCGGCCCGGGGAACACCGGCTGATCGCAGCGCGCCGGTACTTCGACGACGAGCTGCATGCCTGGCTTGCCGAAACAACCGAGCCCGTCGAGCGGGCCGATGCGCTGGTCATCGCCCTTCGGGAGCGCCTGGGTCTGGTGGAGATCCAGTTAGAGGGGCACGACGACGCCCAGGTCATCTTCGAGACGCTGAACGACCGGGGCACCCGCCTGCGCGCCTCCGACCTGGTGAAGAACACCCTGTTCCGGCTGGCCGAGCAGCAGGGCGAGGACGTGACCGACCTGCACCAGAAGTATTGGGTGCCGCTCGAAGCCGCGCGGTGGGGTGAGGAGGTCACCACGGGCCGGTTCAGGCGAGCCCGCATCGACCTGCTGCTCTCCTACTGGCTGTCAATCCGGACTGGGCTGGAAGTTCCCGTGGAGCAGCTGTTCGCCGACTTCCGCCGGTGGCTGGGGGAGAAGAAGGCGTCCGCTGCGGAGGTCCTGGCCGACCTGGCCCACCACGGCCATGCCATGCAGCGCATGGAGAGCCTGCCCGGCTCAGACCCGACCGGCCGTCTCCTGCAGGTGCTCGACCTGCTCAGCACCACCACGCCGGTGCCGATCCTGCTGCACCTGCAGGCGAAGGACGGCATCAGCGCCGAGCAACGTGCCATCGCCGCCGGCGCCATCGAATCCTTCATCGTCCGGCGGTTCGTCTGCGGCCTGACGACCAAGGACTACAACCGGCTGTTTCTGTCGCTGCTGCAGAACCTCCGCAAGGTCGACGACACCGTCGCCGGTGAGCAGCTGCGGGACCAGCTCGCCGGGCAGACCGCCGACTCGCGCTACTGGCCGGAGGACGGCGAGTTCGCGACGGGTCTGCTGCAGCGAAACCTGTACAGGCTGCTGCGCGGTCCCCGGCTGCGTGTCCTTCTCGGCGGCTTGGAAGCCCAGCTGCGAGGTGAAAAGTCGGAGATGGGCTTTAGCCCGGCTCAGGCGGCCAAGCTCAGCGTCGAGCACCTGCTCCCGCAGCAGTGGGAGCAGCACTACCCGCTTCCCACCGAGGTGCCCGCCGAGAAGGCCAGGGAGCGACGGGACGAAGTCATTCACATGCTCGGCAACCTGACCCTAACTACCACCAAGCTCAACTCGTCGATCAGCAATGGGCCTTGGTCCGCCAAGCGGGTGGCACTGACCAATCACGCGGTGTTGCTGCTGACCGCCGCCAGTGTCCTGCAAGCATCTCCGGGCGTGCCAGACGGAAAGATCCCCAACTGGTCCGGAGGGTGGACCGAGGACCACGTCTGGATGCGGAGCCTGGTGCTCGCCAACCTCGCCAACACGGCTTGGCCACGGCCAAGCTGACGCGCAGGTAGCTCAGTCGAGTTCGGGCGGTCGTCGCTCAGGCGGCGATCGCCCGAGCGGCCGAGTACATGTCGGCCGGGAGCGGGTGGCTCAGTTGCCACTCGATCTGCGTCGGTCGCCGGTGTGCGACCGGTAGGTCGTGGGCCCGGCGTATAGATATGCCGGCACGCCCAGCGCGCCGCCGGCGATGCCCGCGACCCGAGCGAGGAGGTCCAGGCGGTCGACGTCATCGATGTGCAGCATCCACCCGATGGCCCGGGCGAGCTCGCGGTCGTCCGGGCCGGCGGCCGAGCTGTCGATGCCCACGAGACGGCGCAGCCCGCGCCACCCGCCGATGCTCGCCGACCGGTAGACGTCCTCAATCTCCAGGCCGGTCTCGCGCAGGAACTCGGCCAGGCTCACATCGCCGAGCTGCCGCAGCTCCGCCACCAGGCCGTTCTTCGACGTCGGCAGGGTCGACTTCAGGTTGGCGAGCACGACCTCCTTCGCCACCCGGTCCAGCTCGACGTGGCAGCCACTCGGCAGCGACGGGAAGTCATCCCGGACGGCCGCCTCGACGGCCCGACGGCTGACCCCTGTCAGCGCCCGCCAGCGCAGGTCGAACCGGAAGTTGGCGTTTTGGCCGCCGATGAAGTCGAGCACGGTCAGGCAGGGCTTGTCGTCGTCCAGGCGCAGACCACGACCGAGCTGCTGCAGGAAGATCGTGGCGCTCTCGGTGGGCCGCAGCATGAGGATCGTGTCGACCATCGGGAGTTCGACGCCCTCGTTGAAGAGGTCGACGGTGAAGAGCACCCGCAGCTCACGCTTGCGGAAGGCGGTCAGCAACGCCTGCCGCCCGGCGGCGTCGACCCGCGAGGTCACCGCCGCCGACAGTACGCCGTGCTTGGTGAACCAGTCCGCCATGAACTCGGCGTGCCCGATGCTCACGCAGAACCCGAGCGCCCGAAACGGTGAACAGCGACACCACCGTCAAGGTGAACAGCGACACCACCGTCAACTGGTTCTCGATCGACATCGCCGGCAACGTGGAAAGCAACTACAAGCCGGATGGTCAGGGCAGCAACTACAACAAGCAGAGGGTGGGGCGTCCAATAGCCCAATTCACCGCTTGAACACTGGTGGCCGCCGGCCCATGCGTAGGCGGCCACCAGCCTGTGAGGGGCCGGCCCCCTGCCGACTCGGGCTGACGTCGGGTCCGGCGTCGGTCGTTGCGGTGCGGCCCGCGCCCGTTGGTACGTCCGCCCCGGGCGGCCCCTCGGGTCTCCCGACCGCCGCCGGTATCCGCTCGGCTACCGGGCCGAGGACGTCCCCCTGGCGCCGCTGGCGCTCCACCTGCCTCGAGTGGCATTTCGACGGCGTGTTCTGGTCGTTGGTCGCGCTGCGGATGAGCACCGGCCGTGGCCGAGCGCCTTGTGCCCGACGAGGCGACGGCGCAGCGCGGCGTATGTCGCCCTGCTCGCGCCAGGTGCACCCGCTCGATGGCAATTGTTGCTGCGGGCACTATTGCCTGTGCAGGTTCTTGACAGGGTTTGAGCGGGCCGACAGGGCCGCCCGATCGGGTGAACGATGAGGGTCCGCTGGCTGGCGTGCCGCAGGTAGTGTTTCGGACACCGCCGGTGGGGAGGTGGGAGTGCCGCACCACGTGCGCTGACGTCGGACCAGACTCGTCACCGGGCCAGCCCCACCCGCCAGAACCAAAGGTGCCGCATGCTCTCCCGCTCCCCGTCCGCCACGGAATCGCCGGCGCTGATCCTGGACCGTGCCACCTCCCTCGTCGACTATCTGATGGCCGTCCGAGCGCAGATGGAGAAGCCGGCCCGGACGGTGCCGCAGGCCGACGCGTTCTGGCAGCACGAGCTGCCGGCTCACCCCGACTGCCAGGTGGGCGTCTCCCCTGACGGCACCAGCTGGTTGCGGGTCGGTCTGCCGCCCGCGCCGAAGCAGCTGCGGGCGCCCGTCGAGTTCGGCCCGTATCTCGGGCCGCTTTCGTACGAGACCGAGCCCCGGCTGGCCGGCGACGAGGAGACGGTCGAGCACCTCCGTACCCGGTTCGAGCAGTGGCGGGAGCGGGACTGGCGTCCCTGGGCCGACCAGGCCCGACGTACCGAGGCGGTCCGCAGGCTGCACCGGAGCCTGTTCGACCTGAAGCACCGCATCGACATGAACGCAGCCACCCACGAGCTGGTGTGGGGGCACGGTGTCCTGCGCACGGACGTGGTCGGAAACCGGGTGCAGTACCCGCTCGTCGTGACCCCGGTCGCCATCGAGTTCGACGCCGACCGGTCGATGATCCGGGTGGTGCCGCAGGGCGCCGGCCGGCTCCAGACCGACCCGCTGACCGGCCTCGACGAGCGGTACCTCAGCCAGCTGCTCGCTCTCGCCGGTTCCGGTGGGCAGCTCGACCTCGACGTCTGGGACGACTTCACCCGCCTGGAATTCCTCGAGCGGGCCCTGCGCCGCCTCGGGCTCGATCCGACCGTCCGGGCCGACGACGCACCCGCTCCGGTCGGCCCGTACGTCCACGACACCGGCGTGCTCTTCGTCCGGCCCCGGCAACGGATGTTGCGCCGCTTCCTCGAGGAACTGCGCGCCCGCCTGCTCAGCGGCGACACCGCCAGCATCGGCGCACTGGCCGCCATCCTCGCCCACGAGCCGAGCCGCCTGGAGATGCCGCACGACCAGCCGGCACGGTGGGCGCCGCTGGGAGAGCGGCTGCTCATGCCGCTGCCCACCAACGAGGCGCAGGAGTCCATCGCCCGGCGGCTCGCCCAGCACCGCAACGTGGCCGTCCAGGGTCCGCCCGGCACCGGCAAGACCCACACCATCCGCAACCTGATCTGCCACCTCATGGCGCACGGCAAGCGGGTGCTCGTGGTCGCGCAGAAGGAGGATCCGCTGCGGGTCCTGCGGGACGGCCTGCCCGAGGAGATCCAGTCGCTCTGCCTGGCGGTGCTCGGCCGCTCCACCGACCAGCTCGTCCAGCTCCAGCTCGCCGCCCGGGAACTCTCCGACCGGGGCGCCACCCTCGACAAGCGCAGCGAGCAGCAGCGGGTGGATCGGCTGCGCCGCCAGCTCGAGGAGGCCGAACGGGACCTCGGCCAGGCGCTCGGGGCGCTGCGCACCCTGGCGGAGAACGAGTCCGCGCAGTACGAGATCGACGGCATCCGGCTGTCGCCGAGCGACGTCGGCAGCTGGCTGCGGGACCGGGCCGACCGGTACGGCGACATCCCCGACGAGATCCCACCGGACCTCGACGCGCCGCTCACCGTCGAGGATTTCACCGACCTGCTCGACATCGCCCGTCGTACCGCCCGTCAGGACCGCACGCAGGCGCTGCGGCACCTGCCGACGGTGGCCGCGATGCCGACCGCCTCGGCCGTTCTCGCGGCACGGCGGGAACTCGCCGCCACCCGTGCTGAGCTGGACCGCCTCGCCGCCGCGGGTGTGGTGCTGCCGGAGGTACGGGCGTTCGGCCGGCCCGCCCTCGACGAGCTCGCCGGGCACCTGCGGGAGGCGCTCACCCTGCTGTCCGCCCGGGAGGGTGCCTGGACGGACACGCTGGCGAAACTCCTGCAGGCCGACCCGAACTGGCGGGCCATGTGGGAGGACCATGTCGCCGCGTGCCAGCGGGCGCTCGCCGAACTCGCCACCGCGACCCGGGTCGTCGCGGGCCACCGGGTGACCGTCGCCGATCCGCACCTCACCGAACCACGCCGGCTGCTGGCACAGCTCGGCGACCTGCGCCAGCGCTTCGCCGCCGGCAAGAGCGTCAGCAAGTTCTTCCAGGGCACCCTCGCCAAGCTCGCCGCGGACTGCCGCATCGACGGTGAGGTCCTGCGCACCGCCGACGACGTCGAGATCGTCGTCGCGTACGTCAACCGTCTCCGGCTGCGGCAGGAACTCGCCACCCGGTGGACCGAGTGGCGGAACCTGCTCAACCTGCCGCAGGAACCCGGCGACCAGCCCGAACTCTGGGCCGGTCGACTGCTCAGCGACGCGGCGACCGCCCTGGACTGGGACCGCCGCCGCTGGCCCACCCTGCACGCGACCGTCCGCCGACTGGTGCCTCGGGTCGAGCCGGCGGTCGACGTACGCCGGCTGACCGCGCTCACCGACCTGGTCGCCCGGTGCGCGACCGTCTTCACCCACGACCGGCTCGTCGCCGAGGAGCGCGAGCTGGGTGCCCTGCTCCAGGCCGGCATGTCCACCAGCGACGCCAGCGAACTGTGGCGGCTGCTCGACCAGAGCCGACAGCAGGACGACCTGCCTGGCTGGGACGGCATCCTCGACGAGGTACGCCGCCTGGCCGGCCTGCGCCCCGACTCGCAACGGTTCACCCAGCTCGCCGACCGGCTCCGCCCGGCCGCCCCCGCCTGGACCGCCGAGATCGACGCCGGCACCGCGTCCGCCCTCGCCGGCAGCGGCGGCGACTGCCCGCACCGCTGGCAGTGGCGCCGCGCCCAGACCTGGTTCGACACCGTCGTGGGCAGCGTCGACCCGGTCTCGCTCGGGCGCCGGGTCGAGCAGACCCGGGACCGCATCCGGCGACTCACCCAGGAACTCGTCGTCGCCTCCTCCTGGCTGGAGGTCTCCAAGGCCCTCGACGACCGCCGGCGGGCCGCGCTCGCCGACTGGACCACCGCCCTGAGGAAGATCGGAAAGGGTACGGGCAAGAACGCCGCCCAGTGGCAGGCGCACGCCCAGCGGGCCATGAGCGCCGCCGTCGACGCCGTACCGGTCTGGGTCATGTCCGTCGACCGGGCCATCGAGCAGTTCGCCGGCGGCGCCCACTTCGACGTCGTGATCGTCGACGAGGCCTCCCAGGCCGACATGTTCTCGCTGCCCGTGCTGAGCCTCGCCGAGCGGGCCGTCGTCGTCGGCGACGACCAGCAGATCGGACCGCAGCTCTCGTTCGTCGGCACGGTCAGCGGCCTGATCAACTCGCACCTGGTCGACGTGCCCTCCGCCGAGCACTTCGACCCGGAGAGCAGCCTCTACGACCACGCCGTCCGACGCTCCCCGGAGCGCATCCTGCTCACCGAGCACTTCCGCTCCGTGCCGGCGATCATCGGCTTCTCCAGCGAGACGTACTACGGCGGGGAGATCGAGCCGCTGCGCACCGACCGGCCGACGGGCATCGGCGACCCGGTCATGGCCGTGCACGTCCCGGACGGCATCCGCCAGGGCCTCATCGGCTATGGCGACGTCAACGTCCCCGAGGCCGAAGCCCTCGTCGCACGGGTCGCGGCGATCGTCGCCGACCCCGCCTACGGGGGCCGCAGCATCGGGGTGGTCAGCCTGCTCAGTACCAGCGGGCAGGCGCTCTACCTGCTCACCCGCTTGCGCGAGGAGGTCGGCGAGGAGGAGATGGAACGGCGCCGGCTGCGCGTCGGCGACTCCTACACCTTCCAGGGCGACGAGCGGGACATCGTCCTGGTGTCGATGGTCGTCGAGCCGCATCACGGCCCGGTCTCCGCCTTCACCAAGCGCGACCACCACCGGCGGGTCAACGTCGCCGCCTCCCGCGCCCGGGACCAGCTGTGGGTGTTCCACTCGGTGCAGCCCGCCGACCTGCGCGAGGACGACGCCCGCGGCCTGCTGCTCACCTACTGCCAGAACGTCACCGCCGTCGACGAGGCATATGACGACCTGGAGAAGCGCTGCGACAGCGACTTCGAACGCGAGGTGCTGCGCCGCATCCTGCGCCGCGGGTACCGGCCGCTGCCGCAGTTCCGCATCGGCGGGTACCGGATCGACTTCGTCCTGCCGGCGCCGGACGGCCGGCGGCTGGCTATCGAGTGCGACGGCGACGCCTACCACGGGCCGGACCAGTGGGAGAGCGACATGCGCCGCCAGGCGGTGCTGGAGCGGGTCGGCAAGTGCGTCTTCGTGCGGATCCGGGGGAGTGTGTTCAGCCGAGATCCGGAGGCGGCACTGGAGCCGCTCTGGCAGCGGATCGACGAGCTGGGCATCGTCGTTCCGCCTGATCCGCCGTCGCCGCCGACTCCACCGCATCGGCCTGCGCCGGGGGGTGGCACGGTCGTCCGAGCGCGGTCCGCACTGCCCGGTCCGCGCATCGGCCCGGCAGCACCCTCGTGGTCGTCCGCACCGGTGCCGCCCGAAGCGACCTTGAGGGCCGCTCAGGGCAGCACTGCCGTAGCCGTGGCAGGCAGGATCTCGCCGGTGCGGGACGTTCCGCTCGTGGCAGAGCCGGCCGAATTCTATGCACGCCCGGCAGCGATGGGGATCCTCCGCGACCAGCTACCGTCCACGCCGTCGCCCACGTTGGTCCATGCGCCGTCCAAGACGGAGACGGTGGGCGGAGGACCTACCCCGCAAGCAGTGGCTGCACCTGGCTCGTCATCCGACTCGGAGGCGCTCCCGACCGCCGAAGCATCCGCCAATCCTCCGGTCGAGGCCGCCGTCCTCGAACTGCTCTGCTCTCGCGTGGTGGAGGCGGAGACGCCGGCCAACGACGTGGTGGCGGAGCCTCCACCGCTGAGCGTGGGACCGATGGTGGTCATGCCCTCGCCGAAGCGGGTCACCGCAACGAAGGCCGCGCCACTCGTCACGGACGCGTTGGTGGACGAGCTGCGCACGATGCTCGACCGCCGTGGTGCACGAGTGGCGCACTCGGTCGTAGCCGACTTCGTTGCCCGGCACCGGTTGACCCACCGGCAGGTCGATGCGCTGGTGGTCGCGCTGACCCGAAAGCCCTCGCACGCGGCACCGCACGAGGATCCGCCTGCTACGACGGGCCCGTCCATCGACGGTCCACGGACGGATGGTGCAGAGGGCAGTGCCGAGCCGGCGGAACTCTCGGAGGCCCAGGCCGACGCATCGGACGTCGAGGCGGCACAGGCCGAGAGCGATGCCCCCGCGGACGACGACCTCGCATGGATGTTCGGAGGTGACTCGCAGGGCTCAGCAGCGAGAGCGGTCGATGACGTCGTAGGTCAGACGTTCGACGACCTCCTAGGTGACTGGGCACGTAGCGGCCAGCTGAGCCGTGCAGACGTCGCACTGCTGGCCACGAAGCGGAAGTTGTCCTCGGCACAGCACGGCGAGTTGCTCAGCCTGCTGGAGGATGCAGGCGTCGACCTTCCGCGGTCGACGGAGGTTCGACCGAAGCAAGCTGCACCCGAAGGGTACGAACATGACGGTGACTCCGTCGGCCAGTACCTGCGGGCGATCAGTCGTTACCCACTGATCGGCGCGTCGCGTGAGGTCGAGCTGTGGTCCTTGATCTCCCAGGGCGTCGCTGCTCAGCATGAGTTGGAAGCAGGAGGTGAAGAGCTGGCGCCAAGCGCCCGCTCTAGTCTCGAACGCCGGGTAGCGGACGGAAGGCGCGCACATGCAGAACTGGTCTGCGCGAACCTACGATTGGTGGTTTCGATAGCCAAGCAGCGCCACTACGATCGCAGCGGCGTCGAGTTCGCCGACCGGATCCAGGACGGCAACGTCGGCCTGATGCGGGCCGCCGACAAGTTCGACGGGTCGATGGGCACCAAGTTCTCGACCTACGCGACCTGGTGGATCAGGCAGAGCATCGATCGGGGCATTGCGGACCGGGGAAGAACGATCCGCATCCCGGCTCACCTGCACGAGAAGATGCAGAAGGTGCGCCGGGCGGTCTCGAGACTGACATGGAAACTCGACCGTGAACCCACCTTGGCGGAGATCTCCGAGGAGACGGGCGTGGAGCCTGGATCAGTTCAGGCGATCCTCGATCTCGATCGTCCGCTGATCAGTATCGACATGCTGTTGGGAGACGAGGGTGACCTGCGCCTGTCGGACATCCTGCTCGACGACGACAACCGCGACGGGCGAACTGATCCCGCCGAGATCGTCATTCACGCGATGTTCCGTACGGATGTCGCCAGCACCTTGGCTGACCTTCTGCCAGATCGGGCTGTTCGCATCCTCGAGCGCAGGTTCGGGCTCGGTACAGGCGACGAGGAGACGCTCGACGCCATCGGCGCCCACTTCAACGTCACTCGTGAACGCATCAGACAGATCCAAGGCAAGTCGTTGGCGACGCTGCGGGAGAGCGAGGAGGCCGTGGCGTTGCGGTCGTACCTGGTCGACGATTCGAAGGCCGGCGAGTTCGGCGTTCCCGTGAGGAGGAAGGCGTCATGAGCGGCGTGGGGAGTCAGTCTCTGGAGCAAGCCTGCGAGGCGTTCGTCGACTGGCTCGACCGGCGGGTGGTGGCGGCGGGCCGTGGCGACGGTTTGAGCCGTCTCGAGGTGGCACCCTCCGGCACGTTCTGGCTGGGCCGTCTCGCCTGCGAGGACGAGGTGCGCAAGGGAGCCTCCGACGATCGGTCGGAGCGTCTGGACCCATGTGCGATCGCCATCCGGCTTCGCCCTGCGGGGGCGCCACCGTGGTCGATGACGGTGACCGTACGGGCACGAGCGTGGGTGAAGGATCCGAAGGACGGGCCGGACCCAGAGCGGCGCTGGTGGCGGACGGGCCTCGTCGAGGAGATTGTGTCGGTCCTGGTCTCCGGCGAGGGCGGGACGTTCGGCGGAAAGCAGCTTCGGGATGCATTCGCCGCAGTGGGCGCGCCGGGCCTCTCCGCCGAGGTGCGGGTGGACGTGGAGGACTGGCATCGGCAGACCGAGGTCGTGGTGCAGCTGGTCAACACGAGCCCGGAGAAGGCACCCGGCCTGACCGACTCCCACCTGTACGAGACGCAGCTCGAAGTCTCTGGCCTTACCACCGTGCCGTTCGAGTTGGAGGCGCTACCGGACAGCTTTCGATACGACCGGAAGGTGCATGCCTATGGGGTGAACGTCGGCGTCGAGGTCCTGGCGCCCGGCTTGTTCCGCACGTCGGACACCGTGAGCGTGCAGACCCACCGTCCCGACTACTGGAGTGGCGCAGCTCCGCAGCCGGACCTGTCGTTCATGAGGCTTGCATCCGAGCCGCTCCCTCAGCTCCAAGCCCTGGTTGACGCCCTCCACGAATACGACTACGTCCATTGGTCTTCGACAGCCCTCGACGCGCGGCAGGCGGCCGAGGGTTGGACGCCGACCATGCGTGCCAAGGCCGATGAGTCTGCCGAACAGGTGTTCGAGGAACTGAAGAGGCTCCGGTCCGGTCTCGCGCTGCTACGGGACCGTCCTGAGATCCTCCGTGCCTTCCGGCTGATGAACAAGGCGATCGCCCGTAGCGCCGAGGGACGTGGGTACACAGCCTGGCGACCCTTCCAGGTCGGCTTCCTGCTCTCGGCCATCCGCTTCCTCGCCGAGCCGGAGGACGAGGCGAGGTACGTCGACACGGTCTGGTTCGCGACCGGTGGCGGCAAGACGGAGACCTACCTGGGGTTGCTCCTGACGGCGGCATTCTTCGACCGCCTCACCGGCAAAGCCCTGGGAGTGACGGCCTGGTCGCGCTTCCCGCTGCGGCTACTGAGCCTTCAGCAGACCCAGCGGTTCGCCGACGCTCTGGCCGGCGCGGAGATTGTGCGCCAGGAAGAGGGCGTCAAGGGCGCACCCTTCAGTCTCGGGTTCCTCGTCGGTCGGGCGGGAACGCCCAACAAGATCGTGCCGAAGACCGAGACCGACGAGATCACCCCGGACAGCCCAGGCATGCCGGACAAGTACCGCGTGCTGTTGCACTGCCCCTTCTGTCGGGACGAGAACCTCCAGATGCGCTTCGACCGCCAACGGTGGAAGCTCGACCATCGCTGCACGAACCGGAGCTGCCCCTGGAAGGGGCAGGCCCTGCCGATGTACGTCGTCGACCAGGAAGTGTTCAGGTTCCTGCCGACGGTGGTGGTCGGCACCCTCGACAAGGCCGCATCGATCGGTCTGCAGCAGGCGATGCGCGGCCTCGTGGGGCCGCCACAGAAGCTCTGCCCAGTGGAATGGCACGGCTTCACGTACGCGGAGCGGTCCAAGAACCCCAACGGCTGTCTGGTGCCGGACTGCCAGGGCGGCAAGGCCCTCAGGCCGCTGCCCATGGACGCCAAGCGGTTCGGCCCGTCACTGCGGCTGCAGGACGAGCTGCACCTCCTACGGGACAGCCTCGGCGCGGTCGATTCCCACTACGAGAGCCTGCTCGACCACCTCCAGTTCGAGCTGTGTGGCACTCGGGCGAAGATCGTGGCGAGCAGCGCGACGCTGACCGGATACGAACACCAGACCAAGGTCCTCTACCAGCGAGAGGGGCGGGTCTTTCCGCAGCCGGGCCCGCGAGCGGGTGAATCGTTCTGGACGACCCCGACGGAGAAACCGTTGCGGCGGTTCGTCGCCGTCGCGCCCCGTGGCGTCACGTTGGAGCACGTCAGCGACCGGACGCTCGACGCCTTGCAGCGCTGCGTCCGCCAGCTCAAGGACGACCCTGCGACCGTGTATGCCGAAGCCGGCATCGACCGGAAGTACGTGGACACGCTGGTCAGCCTCTACGGCACCGACGTGGTCTACGGCTCGACGCTCTACGACGTGGAAGCTGCCGGGCGAAGTCTTGGCAGCAACAACACGGTCGAGGGCATCAACGTCGAGCAGCTCACCGGGCAGACCGAGTTCGACGACGTCCGGGCCATCCTGGACCGGTTGGAGAAGCCGGAGGAGGACTTCGCCGAGCGGATCCACGTGGTGGCCGCCAGTTCGATGCTCTCGCACGGTGTCGACGTAGACCGGCTGAACACCATGGTGATGCTGGGCCTGCCGCTGACGACCGCAGAGTTCATCCAGACCACGGCGCGGGTCGGTCGTAGGCATCCTGGCCTGGTCTACGTCCTGCACAAGATCGGCCGGGAACGCGATGCGCAGACGTTCCGGCAGTTCACGCAGTACGTGCGGCAGGGCGACCGCTTCGTCGACGCCATTCCGATCACGCGTCGCAGTCGCCGGGTCCTGGACCTCACCGTGGCTGGCGTCGTGGGCGCACGGACGTTGATGATCCGCGAGCCGGCCAGCAAGCAGCGGCTCAGCACGCCAGCGAAGCTGCGCCAGTACGCCCGCGATTCAGGGATGACGCCCGCGGCCGAAGCAGCCGCGGTGGCGTCGGTCCTCGGCCTCGACGGGGCGGAGGACTCCTTGCATCGTGAACAGATCGGCGAATGGCTGCAGGCGTGGTTCGCCGATCTGGAAGACCCTGCCACCACGGCCACCTTCGTCAGCGAACTCGGTCCTCGATCTCCCATGACGAGCCTCCGCGACGTCGAGGCCAGCGCTCCCATCCACGACTGACAGGCGGACGAGATGACGGTCCTTGGATCCCGCAGCGGCAGCCAGATCCTGCGTACCTTCCTGCCCAATCAGACGGTCGACCTGCGTGGCGACGTCTATCGGGTCGCGGAGTGGTCGGCGCCGAGCCCCATCCACGTCGATACCGATCTAGTCCGACGTCACCTGCTTCGCGAGGTGGGTGCGTGGGCGTTCCACGGCACGGACGGCGGAGTGGCCGACGACCTGATGCGAAACGCTCCTGTCGAGGTGGTCGAACTCGACGAGCGACGCGGCGTCACGGTCGAACGGTATCCGCAAGTGTGGCTCTGCCGGACGTGCAAGCGCATCGGACGGTCTCTCGATCGGCCGTGCAAGTGCGGGCAACGCAACAAGTGGGGCCAACTGCACTTCGTCGGCGTCCACGACTGTGGCGCGATCATTGAGCCATACATCAAGCGGTGCCCGACGCACGACGACGTCAAGGTCGTGATTCCCAAGAGCGCCAAGGCCGCGGACATCTCCTTCGTCTGCCCCGTCTGTGACACCCGGCTGATGCAGGGGCTCGGCTTCAACAAGCCCTGCGGATGCGGCCAGGGGTCCTTCCGTTGGAACGTGCACAAGGCCCGCATGGTCTACACGCCTCGCGGGATGGTGCTGATCAACCCGCCACGACCCGAGCACCGGGAGGGACTCAAGCTCGCCGGAGGTGCTCGCAAGGCGTTGGTCTGGGTGGTCGATGGGCTGACCGTGCCCCGGCCTGCCGACGTGATCTCCCCGCCGACCCTCGAAGAACTGATCGAGCAGCTCATGCACACCGGGCTTCCCCGGGAGATCGCGGAGGTCGCCGCGAAGAGCGCCGCCGATCAGGGGGGACTGGCGAAGGCCGGCGACCACCCGATCGACGGGCTCTCGGGCGAACGGCGCGAGGAAGCAGAGCGGGAAGCGGTCGACATCGCCATGGCGCTCGCGGAGAGCCGCACGCCGACGACGGCACTGCGCAGTGCGACGCCCGGTGACGCCCTGGACGTGCGTTACCGAGACCGCTACCCGGCGGCGCTCGGCCGGGCCGGGATCGACGGCCTGGACCTCGTCGACCGGTTCCCGGTGCTGAACGCGATGTACGGCTACACGCGGGGCGAGGACGACCCGTCGAAGTGTCGGCTGGTGCCCTTCCGGCGGAAGAAGGGCGGCTATCGGCTCTACGGCAACCTCGCCGAGACGGAGGCCTTCCTGGTCCGCCTGGACCCGGTACGGGTCGCCACCTGGCTGGTCGGGAGAGGGCACCGGTTGCCGGGATGGACCTCGGGAGACGGGGCGGTCGCGGCGCGAGTCGCGATCCTGCAGGAGGTGCAGGTGCCGTCCAAGCGTGACGACCCGTCGGTCGAGTCCGCCGGCACCGACCTGCTCAAGCTGGTGCACACCTACGCCCACAGGTTCATTCGGCAGGCCGCGGTCTTCTCTGGCATCGAACGGGACGCGTTGAGCGAGTACCTGGTACCCGGTCACCTCGGCTTCTTCGTCTACGCCGCCGCTCGCGGTGACTTCGTCCTCGGCGGCATGCAGGCGGTGTTCGAGTCGAACCTCGACGAGTTGCTCGACGCGTTCGTCGACGCAGAGCACCGCTGCCCGCTGGATCCGGGGTGTGCCCGTGGCAGTGGCGCGTGCAGCGCTTGCGTCCATCTTGGGGAGCCGTCGTGCCGGCTCTTCAACCGTTTCCTGGATCGAAAGGTGCTCTTCGGTACCAACGGATACCTGCGTACGCCGGTCAGGGCGTAGCAGGAGGCACCCGGCGCCGCCATTCGGCCTCCACTCGGTCGGCGGCGGCGTCGGTGGCCTCGTGCTCCCAGACGTGCAGCACCATCCAGCCCAGCTCGGCCAGGGCGGCGTCCTTCGCGTGGTCGCGGGCGACGTTGCGGTCGAGCTTCTGCTGCCACCAGTCCCGATTGTTGCGAGGCAGGGTGCCGTGTTCGGGGCAGCGGTGCCAGAAGCAACGGTCGACGAAGACCGCCACCTTCGCCCGGGTGAAGGCCAGGTCGGGGCGTCCGGGTAGGCCGGGATGGTTCACCCGGAAGCGAAGGCCGCGTCGATGAAGCTCGCGGCGTAGCGACAGCTCGGGCTTCGTCGAGGCACGCGGCATTCGCCGGAGCCGAGCGGAGGTCGCGGCGTCCAGAGGTCTCGGCAAGGTGGACTTTCGGTCCATCTCTTAAACCTATCCGGCGACATCACGAAAGATCATTCATAGTTACGCTCCGAGGGAAATGGTAGCTTCCCTCGCATTAGGTGCCCTTTTCGTGAAGAATGCAAAGATTGCCCCGTCCGAGCCCACGAAGGCCGACCTCAAGGGTGTATACGCTCCAGGCTCGGTCGTGGTGATCCGCGACGAGGAGTGGCTGGTGCGGGCGACCGAGGAAACCACCGACGGCACCTTGCTCCACGTCCAGGGCCTCGGCGAGTTGGTCCGCGACACCACCGCCTCGTTCTACGACAGCCTCGACGTGGTCACTCCTTTGGCGCCGTCGGCGGCCCGGGTCGTGGCCGACGGGAGCCCGCGTTATCGGACCGCCCGGCTGTGGCTGGAGTCGACGATCCGCAAGACCGCCGTGCCACTTGGGGAAACTTCGCTCTCGGTGGCGACTCGCGGACTCGCCGACGTGCTCAGCTACCAGCAGGCTGCGGTCCGTAAGGCCCTGGACCGCCAGAACCTGCGCCCACGGATCCTGCTCGCCGATGCGGTCGGCCTCGGCAAGACCCTGGAGATCGGCATGATCCTCGCGGAACTCGTCCGACGGGGCCGTGGCGATCGGATCCTGATCGTGACGCCGCGCCACGTGCTCGAGCAGATGCAGCACGAGCTGTGGACCCGGTTCGCGCTGCCGTTCGTCCGCCTCGACTCGGCTGGCATCCAGCGGGTGCGGCAGAAGCTTCCGGCCACCCGCAATCCGTTTACCTACTACAAGCGCGTCATCATCTCGATCGACACCCTGAAGTCCGACCGGTACGTCGCGAGCTTGCGGAAGCATCGCTGGGACGCAGTCGTCATCGACGAGTCGCACAACCTGGCGAACGCCACGACGCTGAACAACCGGCTGGCGCGGCTGCTGGCGCGTAACAGCGAGGCGCTCGTCCTCGCGTCGGCGACCCCGCACAACGGCCGAGCAGAGTCGTTCGCCGAGCTGATCCGACTGCTGGACCCGTCAGCCGTCAGGCCGGACGGAGAGCTCGTCCCGGACGAGGTGCGGCGGCTGGTGGTGCGGCGGCATCGGCACAGCCCAGAGGTCGCGCAGGTCGTCGGCGCCGACTGGGCGGAGCGGCAGGAGCCGAACAACGTCCTGGTGCCGGCGACGCCAGCGGAGAACGCCGTGGCCGAGGAACTGGAGTCGACGTGGCTCTGGCCCGGCAAGGGCGGCAGCCCCTATTCCGGTAAGAACGCCTCACTCTTCCCGTGGACCCTCGCAAAGGCCTTCCTCTCCTCGCCGGCGGCGCTGAAGGAGACGATCGACGCACGGCTGGACCGGCTTCGCAAGGACGAAAAGGGAGACCCGGAGCGGCAGGCGCGCGAGTGCGAGGCGCTGGAACGACTGGCCGCGCTCAACGAGAAGACGCTGAGGCAGCCCTCTGCGAAGTACACCCGACTGGTGGCGCACCTGAAGGAGTGCGGGGTCGGCCGGGGCTCTCCCGCCCGCGTGGTCGTGTTCGCCGAGCGCCTGGCGACCCTGAGCTGGCTGCACCAGAACCTGCCAAAGGACCTCGGCCTGCCCGCCGAGGCGGTGCAGATGGTACGCGGTGGGGAAGACGACGAGCAGCAGCGCATCGTCGAGGAGTTCAAGCAGGAGCAGGCGCCGGTACGCGTTCTCGTCGCTGGTGACGTGGCGTCCGAGGGCGTCAACCTGCACGCGCAGTGTCACGAGCTGGTTCACTACGACATTCCCTGGAGTCTGATCCGGATCGAGCAGCGCAACGGCCGTATCGACCGGTACGGGCAGAAGCACCCGCCGCGGGTGACGGCCCTGCTGCTGGACCCTGCGAGTCGGCGCTTCGCCGGCGACGTGCGGATCCTCGCGAAGCTGGTGGAGAAGGAGGACGAAGCCCACACCGCGCTAGGCGACGCTGCCTCGCTGATGGGCTGCTACGACGTCAAGGGCGAGGAGGACCAGATCCGCGACGTCCTCGCCGGCAACAAGCAACTCGACGACGTGGTGCGTCCAGTAGCAGCGGTGGCGGCCGGCAACGATCTGGCGGCGATGTTCGCCCAGATGTTCGAGGGGCCGAGCGAGCAGCCCGCCGCCCAGCCGGCTGAGGACCAATCGGAAGCCGAACTCGACCTCGACTCGGGCCTCTACGCCGACGACGTCTCCTACCTGGAGGACGCGTTGCGGGAGGCGTTCATCGACCCGACGGCGCAGCCGAGCCGCGGTGGTGTCGGCTGGCGTCGAGACGAGGCCTTCGGCACGGTGGAGCTGAGCCCGCCGCCGGACCTGGCACAGCGCCTGGAGGTGCTGCCGCAGGCGTATCTCGCCGAGCGCAAGGTGACCGAGCGGCTGGTGCTCGCCACGACCCAGGCACGCGGCAAGGACCGACTGGCTGCCGCACGCCGGGAAGACAAGATCTCCTGGCCGGACGCCCACTACCTGAGCCCGTTGCACCCCGTGCTGGACTGGGCAGCCGACCGGGCACTGGCAGCGCTGGGCCGGAACGAGGTGTTCGCCGTACGCGGCACCGTCGAGGCTCCGACCGTGCTGCTGTTGGGCACGCTCACCAACCGGCGTGGCCAGGTCGTCTCCACCGCCTGGTTGACAGCGGAGTTTCCGACGCCGACCGATCCGTCCTTTGCGCCGATCTCTCCCCACGAATCGGCTCGGGCGGCCCTCCGGGCCCTCGGCTGGGACATCGCACGTAACAACCCCGCGCCTGTCACCGACGTCGAGGCACTGAGCAAGCTGGTGGCTCCCGCGGTCCACCAGGCACAGAGCCATCTGCTCAACGTGTTCGAGGCGGCCGAGCGGGACGCGGCACAGCGGGTCGAGGAGTGGACAGGGCGTCTGAACGACTGGGAAGCAGAGGCCGACGTGCTCGTCCAGCGCAGCGACCTCAAGCAGCGCAGGACGAGCGTGGAACAGGAGAAGGCCCTGGTGCAGGCGATGGCACCCGACCGGCAGCTCGTACGGCCGCTGCTAATGGTCGTGCCCGACATGGAAGGTGGCAAGCGGTGAGCGGGTCTGACGCGATCATCGTCGGTGAGGGTTGGATCTCGGAGCACTACTTCACCACCGAGGCGAAGGGCGAGTCGTTCCGCGCGGAGGTCAAGAAGCACCGGGACGAGTGGGACGCCGAGGCGAAGGCGGGCCGGAAGACGCCGCGGTCGCGGTTCGTCGACGCGCGCCAGAAGCTCGAGGCCGAGCTCGCGAAGCTAGCCGAACTGCTCGACCCGAGCGAGCGCAGTGAGGTACGCGAGGGCCGCGACACCGACGGCCGCAGCCCCGACGTGGTGGCGGCAGGAGTGCACCGACAGCTGCTCGACGTGCTGGAGTTGCGGGGACACGGCCTCGTCCTCGACCAGGAGGGGCCGCTGTGGCGGGTGTCGTCACCCGGAATCACCGATCGCGCGCCGCTGGTCGTGGTTTCCGCACGACCGGTCATCACCGTCGAGGAACTGCTGGTTCGCGACGCAGTGACGCTGCCTGAGTCGGTAAGGCTCACCGACGACGGGGACGAGCTGAAGTCCGCGGCCCGCTTGGTGTCGGCGCTCTTCGTCGCCGACGACGCTCCGGACCTGATCCTCGTGCTCGCCGGCCGATGGGCGCTGCTCGCCGAGCGGGAGCGCTGGGCCGAGGGGCGCTACCTCGCAGTCGACGTGCAGCTCGTCTGCGAGCGCAACGATGGAAAGAAGGGTGGTGAGATCGACCGTGCCCTGACGTGCCTCTGCGCGCAGTCGATTGCGCCGGACGCAGACGGCAAGCTGTGGTGGCACAGCATCCTCGAAGCCTCTGTCAAGCACACCGTCGGCGTCTCGAAGGACCTGCGCGACGGTGTCCGCCTGTCCATCGAGATCATCGCCAATGAGGTCGTCAAGCGCCGACGTGACCAGGGGCTCGACCCGCTTCCGGCAGATGAGGCCCAGCCGCTGGCGAAGCAGTCACTGCGTTTCCTCTACCGGGTCCTGTTCCTCCTGTATGCCGAGGCGTCGCCCGAGCTGGGTGTGCTGCCGGTGGGTGCGCCGGAGTACGACCAGGGCTACAGCCTGGACCGGTTGCGAGAGCTGGCGCAAGTCGAGCTGGCCACCCCACGCGCCCAGAAGGGCACCCACCTCTACGACTCCCTCGGCATGCTGTTCCGATTGGTCGACTCCGGCCACCCTCCGGACGAGACTGTCGTAGAGGACAAAGGCAACGAGGGACCCGCGATCGCGCAAGGCTTGAAGTTCAACCCGCTGCGCGCCGACCTGTTCCGGCCGGAGGCGACCACACACATCGACGCCGTCGGGCTAGGTAACCAGGCGATGCAGAAGGTCCTCACCCACCTGTTGCTCAGCAAGGAGGCGCGGGGCAAGGACCGGGGCTTCATCTCGTACGCGGAGCTGGGCATCAACCAGCTCGGCGCGGTCTACGAGGGTCTGATGTCGTACACCGGGTTCTTCGCCGAGACCGATCTTTACGAAGTCGCCAAGAACGGCGACGCGTCGAAGGGCTCGTGGGTGGTGCCCGCCGAGCGGGCCGAGGGGATCTCGCCGGCCGACTTCGTAAAGACCGTGCATCCCGTGACCGGTGAGCTGCAGCCGGTGGTGCACGAGCAGGGCGCTTTCGTGTTCCGCCTCGCCGGACGAGAGCGCCAGCAATCGGCGTCGTACTACACCCCGGAGGTGCTGACCCGCTTCACCGTCGGGCAGGCGCTGGAGGAGCTGCTCGACCAGGACGGGCAGCAGAACAGCGCCGCCGAGATCCTGGAGATGACCGTCTGCGAGCCTGCCCTCGGGTCGGGCGCGTTCGCCATCGAGGCGGTGCGGCAGCTCGCCGAGGAATATCTCAAGCGTCGTCAGGTCGAGCTGCGCGAGCGGATCGACCCTGACGCCTACCCGCGCGAACTGCAGAAGGCCAAGGCCTACATCGCGCTGCACAACGTGTACGGGGTCGACCTCAACGCCACGGCCGTCGAACTGGCCGAGATCTCGCTCTGGCTCGACACCATGATCGAGGAACTGTCGGCACCGTGGTTCGGGCTGCACCTGCGACGCGGCAACTCGCTGGTTGGCGCGCGGCGGGCCGTGTACCGGCGCAGCCAGGTGAGCGACAAGTCGTGGCTGGGTGAGATACCGCGCGAGCTGCCGCTCACCGCACTGGCCGAGGACGTCGAGGCGGGTCGGGTCGCCAGCGACGGCGTCCACCACTTCCTGCTCCCCGCCGAAGGATGGGGCGCCGCCGCCGACGCCAAGGAGGCCGCCGCAATCGCGCCGGACGCGGCCAAACGCCTGAAGGACTGGCGGCGTGGTGTAAAGGCGAAACCGACCAGGCAGCAGGTCGAGGCACTGGTCGAGCTGGCGCACCGGGTCGAGGTGCTGTGGCAGATCACCTACCGCCGCCTACAGATCGCCGAGCAGGAAATCCGCCGTGCCATCCCCGTGTGGGGGAAGGACGATCTTTCCGCTGGCGGAGCCGTGCAACGTGAGCAGATCGAAACTGTACTGGCCGACGCCAACGGGGCCTACCAGCGACTACGTCGGGTCATGGACGCCTGGACGGCCCTCTGGTTCTGGCCACTCACCGACGAGCCGACCACGGTCGACGGGGTACGGGTCGAGCCGCCCAGCTGGGCGCAGTGGATCGCCGGACTGCGGGCACTCCTCGGCCGCGCCCACGACCTGCGCCCGGAAAGGACCAAGGTCAAGGCGGCGACCGGCCAGCTCAGTGCCGCGACGGATTGGGAGGAGCTGAGCCAGGCTGAGCAGATCGACCTAGGGTTTGCACACGCCAAACCGGTTGCCGAGGTGCTGCGCGACCACCCGTGGCTCGTGGTGTGCGAGCGGGTCGCGGAGCAACACGGGTTCTTCCATTGGCACCTGGACTTCGTCACGGTGTTCGCCAGAGGCGGCTTCGACCTCCAGGTCGGTAACCCACCGTGGGTCCGCCCACGGTCCGACGTGGCCGCGCTGCTAGCCGAGGGTGATCCGTGGTGGGAACTCGAGATAAGGCCGACACAGGCCGAGATAAGGGTCCGGCGGGAGGCCACACTCGCCCTACCTCGGATTCGAGGCCTTGTTGTCGATGGCGCAACGGACATTGCCTGCCTAAACGAGTTCGTGGGATCGGCGGCCCAATATCCACACCTTCAAGGGCTTCAGCCCGACCTCTACCGCTGCTTCATGGAACAGGCCTGGCGCAATGTTTCGAGACAGGGGACAGTAGGCTTCATCCATCCCGAGTCTCATTTCACAGACGAGAAAGCCGGCATCCTCCGCGAAGCGACTTACCGGCGGCTGCGACGGCACTGGCAATTCTCGAACGATCTCAAGCTTTTCGAGATTGACAATCACGTGACCTATGGCGTTCACGTTTACGGGCGGCAGAATAAAGCTGCCCGCTTCCTCATGGCCACATCGCTTTATCATCCGGACACTGCTGTTCGATCGCTTGACCACGACGGCTCTGGCCCAGAGCCGGGCCTAAAGGATCCGGAAGGCAACTGGGATCTGCGCCCCCACCGCAATCGAATCACTACCGTTACCGACGAGACGTTGGCGACATGGCACGTGGTACTCGAGTCGCCCAATTCGCCCGTCTCTCAGACGCGAATGGTGTATGCCGTCAACCGCTCTATCGCGTCGGTCCTCGACAAGCTTTCGCACCGGCCGCGGATCGGGGAACTGGACCTCGAGTTTTCGCCGGGGTGGCGCGAAAAAGACGACCGGATCAAGGGTTACTACGATTCAGAATGGGGTCCTGCTGCTTGTTGGAGTGAGGTCATTCTTCAAGGACCACACCTTTTCGTCTCCACGCCCATGTACAAGTCACCAAACAAGACTATGAACAGCAACAAGGACTGGTCTGCCACAGACTTTGAAACCCTACCGATAGACGCTATCCCCGTAACTGTATATAAGCCGCGAGGTGACCTGCGCCGATACGACCGGGCCTACGTGCATTGGAGCAACGGCGAGCAATCAGCTCGCGACTTCTACCGTGTCGCTTGGCGGCGTATGGCAGCGAACACCGGCGAAAGAACTTTGATGCCCGCCATCATTCCGCCCGGGGTGGCCCACGTGGACGGCGTTTTCAGCGCTGGCATCCCCCGCGGATCCGCGAACCAGCTTTTAGTATTGCAAGCGGTCCTTGGGTCACTGCTGAGCGACTTCATCACACGGGCGGTTCCGAAGGGCGATATCCGTTCCTCGTCAGTTTCACGGCTACCGTGGGTGGACATGGGTCAACCACTCCTTGGCAGCCTAATCCTTCGGGCTCTTCGGCTGAACTGTGTGACCGCGGCCTACGCCGCGCTTTGGCGCGACTGCTACTTGCCCTCCTTCCGGTGCGAGACCTGGGCAGGGGGATTGGAGCATGCCCGTCGCGCTCCACTCAGCGGCATCGGCACCGACTGGACTGGCAACAGCCCGCTACGTATAGCTGCCGACCGACGCCAGGCGCTCGTGGAGATCGACGCGCTCGTTGCGCTCATGCTCGGGTTGACCGCCGACGAGCTGTGCACGATCTACCGCACTCAGTTCGCCGTCCTCCACGGCTACGACCGCAACGTCTACCGCTACGACGTCAACGGCCGGTTGGTACCCAACTCCGTGTTGAGCATGTGGCGGAAGAAGGGAAGCCGGATCACTGAGGAGGAGCGGACCGCGACCAACCAGGTGGGCAACACATACACCTACGAATTGCCGTTCGCGACGTTGGATCGGGAAGAGGACATGCGGCAGGCGTACGCCCACTTCGAGCGGCTGCTGACGGAGCGTTCGTGAGTGCCCTCCTCCCCACGCTCCAGGCGAGCAGTATCCGGCAGAGCCTCGTCGACTACCTGACCACGACGTTCGGCCTGACCGACGGAGACGCCCGCGACAGCCTGGACCGGTTCCTGTCGGATCCCGAGTCTGGCATGTTCAAGGGTCCGTACGTCCGGCTGCGCCTGCCGTTCCGTCCCGCCGACGAGGGCTGGCGGGACACGCTGGAGTGGTACGAGGGCTTCCCGCCCTACGGCCACCAGGCGGCGGCGTTCGCCCGGCTCGCTTCGTCGGCGGGCGGTCAGCCGCGCCGGCCGCTGCCGACGCTGGTCACCACCGGCACCGGCTCGGGTAAGACCGAGGCGTTCCTCTACCCGATCCTCGACCACGTGCTGCGCGCCCGCCGCCAGGGCGTGTCGGGAACGAAGGCGCTGATCCTCTATCCGATGAACGCGCTCGCCAACGACCAGGCGGCGCGGCTGACGAAGCTGCTCACCACGCACGCGGAGCTAGCCGAGGTCACCGCTGCCCTCTACACCGGGCAGTCCGGTCCGACCCGCACCGCCGTGACGCCCGACGGACTCATCACCGACCGGGGAATCATCCGGGACACCGCGCCGGACATCCTGCTGACCAATTACAAGATGCTCGACCAGCTGCTGCTGCGTGCTGAGGACCAGGAGCTGTGGCGGCAGTCGGCGACGAGCCTGCGTTATCTCGTACTCGACGAGTTCCACACCTACGACGGCGCGCAAGGCACCGACGTGGCGATGCTGCTGCGCCGTCTCGGACTGGCGCTCAAGAGCCACTGGAACGACGACGACCCGCAGATTGACGAGGCCGCCCGCAACCGCCCGCTCGGTCTGATCACGCCGGTGGCGACGTCGGCGACGCTCGGCGACAAGGGCGACCCAGCGGTGATGCTCGACTTCGCTCGCACCGTGTTCGGGGAGGGGTTCGACACCGACGCGGTCGTCACCGAGACGCGGCTCGGCCTCGACGAATGGACAAGTGACGCCGGCGAGGCCGTGGCCGCGGCCGGCTTCACCCCCGCCGACATCGGCGCGCTCGACGTTGCCGCCGCAGTCGAGGCCGTCACGGCGCTCGGCCACAACCCGACCGGAGAAGAGGTCACCCCCACCGTCCTCGGTCTCCTCTACGGCGTAGAGCCGGACCGGTTCGCCGACGCAACCCCGGAGCTGCTCTTGGCGCTCTGTCGCGCGCATCCCCTCGTCCGGGACCTCGTCCGGGAGGCGGAACATGCCGTCGAGCTCGGCACTCTGATGGCACGCGGGCTCGGACATGTCAACGGCAACACCGCTCGGGCCGAAACTCTACTGTCGTACCTGCTCGCCATGCTCGGTCACGTCCGGGCCGTCGTCGGCCGTGACGCTCTCTCCGTGGACGTCCACCTCTGGGTGCGCGAACTCACCCGCATCGACCGCGCCGCCGCTGCGACCACCCGCTTCCGGTGGAGCGACGACGGACCGCCGGTTGCCGGCACCGACGCCGAGGAGTCACGGCCGTCGTTCCCTGCGATCTACTGCCGGCACTGCGGTCGCTCTGGCTGGGGGATCGGTCTCGCCCCCGTAGGCCACAGCCTCGCGGCTGAGGACGACGGTATCCGTCGTAACCATGCGTCCAGGGAAGGGCGCTTCCGGCCGCTGCTGTACGCCCCCGCCGAAGCCGCCGTCCACATCGACGAGGGCAAGAAGGTCGAGGGACTGGTCTGGTTCTCCGTACGAAACCGGGAACTCCTCGGCGACGTAGCTGAGGACGACCGGGACCTCCGGGACGGTTGGGTGCTGCCGGTACTCACCAACCTCGGGGAAGACGCGGACGAGCAGAGCCGCAAGGACACCTGTCCGTCCTGTGGGCAGGAGGACGGCATCCGGTTCCTGGGCAGCGCCGTCGCCACCCTGCTGTCGGTGTCGCTCTCGACCTTGTTCGGCTCGCCGGCTATCGACGCCAGCGAGAAGAAGGCCTTGGTCTTCACCGACTCCGTGCAGGACGCCGCCCACCGGGCCGGCTTCGTGCAAGCCCGCTCCCACACCTTCACCCTGCGCTCGGTGCTTCGCGAAGCAGTGGCGGAGGGTGCTCTCACGCTCGACGCGCTCGTGAACGAGGTGATCCAGCAGGCGGGCGACGACATTTTCACCCGCTACCGCATCATCGCCCCCGACTGTGCCGACCGCGAGTCGTTCACGCCCTTCTGGCAGGCGAAGACCCTGCGGTCCGTGCCCCCGGAGGTGCGGGCGCGAGTCCGTAAGCGCATCGCCCTCGATGCCGCACTGGAGTTCGGGCTCAACTCGCATCTCGGTCGCACCCTCGAACTCACCGGTTCCGTCGCGGTCGAGGTCGAGGCAGGTAAGGCGGCGCGGATGGCCCGGATCGCCCGCGCCGCCCTACAGGCCGTGTCCTGGCAGGACAAGCTCGGCTCCGAAGGCCTCGACGATGCCGCGCTGGTGCAGTGGGTCCGTGGCGTGTTGGAACGGATGCGGGCCCAAGGCGCCATCGATCACCCGTGGTTCACCCGGTACCGGATGGAAGACGGGCGCCGCTGGTCGATCTGGATCGGACGCCCCCGTAGCGACGGCATGCCGGCGTTTCCCCACGGCCGCCCCGCCCCGGCGTACCCGAAGGTGGGGGGTTCCAACGAACCGGTCCGCGGCGGAGGGCTGGACCCGGTCACCTCGCCGAAGTCCTGGTACGCCCGCTGGACCTCCCGGGTGCTCGACGTCTCGCCGCCAGACGGTGGACGCCTCGCCCGCGGCTTGCTCGACCGGCTCGCCCGGGAAGGCCTGCTCACCACCACGACGAGTGACTCCGGTGCGACCGTCTACGCGATTCCGCCATCAGGGGTCGTCGTCGCTCCCACCAGCAAGGACGACCTTGACGAAGGGCGTCATCTCCTCGTCTGCGGCACCTGCCGTGCCGCTACGCCGGGTGCGGCCGCCACTGTCGAACAGCTCCTCGGCGCACCCTGTCTCAACGTCCGCTGCGGCGGTCACCTCGAGACCAGCAGGGTGCCCGACAACTTCTACCGGCGTCTCTATGCCTCCCCGGACATGCGCCGGATCGTCGCGCGCGAGCACACGAGTCTCCTCGACGACGAGACCCGGCTGCAGTACGAGGACGGCTTCAGGGACGCCGCCACCAGCCCGCAGGCACCCAACGTGCTCGTTGCCACGCCCACCCTGGAGATGGGCATCGACATCGGCGACCTGTCGGCGGTCTTCCTCGCCTCGCTGCCCCGCACCGTCGCCTCCTACCTTCAGCGCGTCGGGCGTGCCGGGCGTCTCTCCGGCAACGCGCTCAACCTCGCCTTCGTCGCCGGCCGCGGCGAGCACCTTCCCAAGCTCGGCGACCCCCTTTCCGTCGTCGACGGCGAGGTACGGCCACCCGCCACGTACCTGGCGGCAGAGGAGATCCTGCGCCGGCAGTACACGGCCTACCTGGTGGACGGCTTCGCTCGGAACCCCAGGCGGCGAACCCCACAGTCGGCGGTCGGCGCCATCAAATCGAGTGCGCCGGGCACCTTCCTCGGCGACCTGGTGCTGCACGCCGAGCAGACCGTGGACCAGAACCTACCCCGGTTCCTCGCCACCTTCGGCGAGCTGCCGGAGGAGGTCGCGGCCGGGCTGCGCGACTGGCTACGTCCCGTCAACGGCCCGCGGACCAGTGGTTTCGCCGACCACGTTCGGGTGGCCAGTCGACGCTGGCAGGACACCGTCGAGACGCTGACGCGTCGGCAGAAGGACATCGACACACTTCTGCCCGAGCTTGAGGCACGCTTCCAGTCACCGGCCAAGACCGACGACGACGAGCAGGCCCTGCGGTCTGCCAAGGCCACCCGGAAGCTCACCGCCGGCCAGCTCGCCCACCTGCGGAGCGTCTACTGGATCAGCGTCCTGGAAGAGTATGGGCTGTTGCCCAACTACACCCTCCTCGACGACACCGTCACCCTCGACGTCGGGTTGTCCTGGACCGATCCCGACAGCGGCACCCACGAGTACGGCAGCGCCCGTTTCGAGCGGGGCTCCGCGCAGGCCCTCGTCGAGTTCGCCCCTGGTGCGACCTTCTACGCCCGTGGCTGGGAGATCGAAATCGACGCGGTCGACCTTGGCCTCGACGGTGCCTCCATCCGCACCTGGGCCTTCTGCCCCGACTGCGGATACGCGGTCGACGTCGCGGAGTCCGGCCGAGAGCTGCCGGTCTCGTCGTGCCCGCGCTGCGGCAGCACCGGAATCGGTGACACTGGTCAGCGCCTGGACGTGGTGGAGCTGACCCGCGTGTCGGCGGAAGTGCGGCGCGACGAGGTGGCGATCTCCGACCGCAAGGACGAGCGAGGAAGGGTCGCCTTCCAGATCGTCCCGACCGCCGACGTCGATCCCGCCAACGTCACCCGTCGATGGTTCGCCGAGAGCACCGGCCTCGGCTGCACCTACCTGCGAACCGTCGACCTGCGATGGCTCAACATGGGCCCGTCCGGCCACGGAACGACCCGCACCATCGCTGGCGCCGAACGTCAGGGCACGCTCTTCCGGGTCTGCGCCGGCTGCGGCAAGAAGGACACCGAGTCCGGGCGAAACCGGCCCCACGAGCACCGGCCCTGGTGCCCGTACCGGAAGTCGCCGAAGGAGACGACCAAGACCGTCGCGCTGTCCCGGACGCTGCGCACCCAGGGCCTGTTGATCCGGCTGCCGCAGGTGGTCAGCCTCGGTGACGACTTTGCCCTGCCCAGCCTCTCCGCTGCACTCCTGCTCGGCCTGCGGGAGCAGATGGGGGGCCACCCCGACCACATCCGCGTCGAACACGTCGTCGATCCGACGCTCTCGGACGGCACCGACAACCACGAAGCGCTTCTGCTGCACGACGTGGTGCCCGGCGGCACCGGCTACCTCGCCGAGACCGCCGACCCGGCACGCCTGCGCGACCTGCTGGTCCTCGCGTGGAACCGGGTCCGTGACTGCGAATGCCGGCACGAGGAGCGGCTCGCCTGCCATCGATGCCTGCTACCCTTCACTGCTCCGGGCGCCGTCCGGCGGGTCTCGCGGGCGTCGGCAGAGCGGCACCTGCGTACCCTCCTCGGCTTGGCTCCCGACGCGGAGACCGCCGAAGGAACGACCTGGACGGTGACCGAGGTGCCACCCCACGAGGAGCCCGAATCGCACCTGGAGCGCGCGTTCCATCGGCTGATCGTCGGTCGGCTGCGGAGGAACGGTGCGGCGGTCACGGAGGTGCCCGGACCGAGCGGAAACATCGTGCGCTTCACCCTGCCCGGCGCACACCGCCAGTGGACGCTCACCCCGCAGGTCAACGTCGCAGGCTCCCGGCCCGACTTCCTGCTCGAGACGAACGACATGAACGTGCCCGAGGTCGCCATCTTCACCGACGGCCGGGCCTACCACGCGAGTGCGGCGGTCAACCGGCTCGCAGACGACGCCCGGAAACGCGCGGACCTGCGGGACGAAGGGCTGATCGTCCTCGGCGTCACCATGCAGGACGTCGCCGTCGAGGACGGCAGCGGGTCCGCCCCGGACTGGTACAACCCTGGACTGGCCGGCAACCTGATGAACATCCCGCAGCTCCAGGCGCCGCCCGAGGCCTACAAGTCGCTCGGGAGGGGTCCCGTCGACTGGCTCATCGACTGGGTCGTCGATCCGAACCCGTCCGCGGTCCGGGCCGTGGCCCGAGCCGTACCCATGTTCGTCTCCAGCAAGGCACAGCCCGTCCAGGTCCCCAAGACGGTGGCGCTGGAGGAGGTCGGCCGGGCGGTCCTGGTCGACGAACACCTGCCGGCCGGTGACCGGCGTCTGTTCGTCCACCGCGCGGGCGCGCTCGCTGTCGTGGTCGAGATGTCGTCGACCATGGTCGTGCACGTCGCCGCCGTCCTCGACGACCGTGACGAGGTCCTCGACGACGCCCACGCGAAGGCGTGGCGGGCGTGGCTCCGCTTCTCCAACGCCCTCGCGCTGCGCGATTGGCCGACCGTCGTGACGACGACGAGCCTGGTTGCTGGACCGTCGGGCAGCACCTCCGTCGCAGACCCTGTCGGACCTGGCCGTCCATTGGGTGCGTGGGCGGACGTCTACGACGCAGCCGCCCCCGGCGACGAGCGCAACCTCGTCGCCGCCCTCGCCGCCCAGGACGGCCTCGCTCCACCCGTGGTCGGTGCCGAAGGCCCCGACGGCATCCCGCTCGACCTCTCCTGGCCCGACCAACGGGTCGCGGTTGCGTTCCCACACATGCCACGCCAAGATCGAGTCGATCTTGCCGCTGCGGGTTGGCGCGTCCTCGATCCCTCGCCCGACCGCGTGGCCGCCACCTTGGCCGGCGCCGCCCCTGAGAAGCACGGAGACGGCTGATGCCGACGATCATCATGGGCAAGCTCGCCAGCAAGATCGATGGCTCGATCCGCGGCAAGGCGATGACCTTCCTGCAGAAGCTCGGCGCCGACGACACGACGCCGGGCCTGCACGTCGAACCGATCAACGACTGCGTCGACCCGCGGGTGCGCACCGGTCGCGTCGACGACTTCTGGCGAGCGGTCATGTTCCGGCTCGATGGAGACGGCGAGACCCACTACGTCATCCACGGCATCTGGGCGCACGACGACGCGATCGCCGTCGCCCGACGTGTACGGCTCAAGGTCAACCCCATCAACGGCCTACCGCAGATCGACGAGATCGCCTTGCCGACGGCGGCCTTGCCCGCCGCCCCGCCGGCGGCGGAACAGCCGGCGAAGCCGCTCTTCGTTCGCCTGGGGCACGATCCCGTCGATCTCGTCGAGACCCTTGGCCTACCCGACGACATCGTCGATCGGGCGATGGCCGCCGCCGACGAGGACGCCGTGCTCGATCTCGCTCAACGTCACGAAGGGTGGATCGGCACCATCCTCGTCGACCTCGCCGCCGGCGATACGGTCGACTCGATCGTCGCCCGCATGCAGCTCGAGAAGACCCCGTCGTCCGGAGACGCCGACGCCGATGTCCTCCAGTCCCTAAGACGACCCGCCGCTGCGCTGCAGTACGCGTTCATCGACGACCAAGACGAGCTTCGCAGGGTCATCGAAGGGGGCGACTTCAGTGCGTGGCGCATCTTCCTGCACCCCGAGCAGCGTCGCTACGTAGACCGCAGCTACAAGGGCCCCTTCCGTCTCGCCGGCGGGGCCGGCACCGGCAAGACGGTGGTGCTCATCCACCGCGCCCGCGCTCTCGCCCAGCGCAACCCAGATGCACGCATCGTCCTGACGACCTTCACCACGAACCTCGCCGAAGCTCTCGGCGACGGTCTCACCGAGCTCGACCCGCGCGTGCGGCAAGCCAAGGCGCTCGGCCAGCCCGGTGTCCACGTCGCCGGCGTCGACGCCCTTGCCGCCGCGGTGCTCCGCGGGGCCGGCAGCAGCCTCACCGAGGCCGTTCGCAAAGTGCTCGGCGAGGAACGCTCCGCCCCGCTGGCTCGCACGGTTGGGACGCGGTGGCGTGAGGTTGTCGAGTCGACCGGCACCACCCTGCCGCACGAGCTGGCCAACGAGACCTTCCTGTCCACCGAGTACGCCCACGTCGTGCTGCCGAACAAGATTCACGACGAGGCCGGCTACCTCCGGGTACGCCGCCCCGGGCGCAGCGTCGCCCTCGACCGCGCAAAGCGGTCGGCCGTGTGGGCGTTGATCTCCGCGTATCGGTCCCAGAGCCGCACCGACGGAAGCCTCGACTTCACCGAGGCCGCTGCCGTCGCTGCCACCCACTTGGCGCAGCAGGGCGACCACCCCGCCGATCATGTGCTCGTCGACGAGGGGCAAGACCTCTCTCCCGCCCACTGGCTGTTCCTGCGTGCCCTCGTCGGGGAACACGCCGACGACCTGTTCATCGCCGAGGATTCCCACCAGCGCATCTACGGCACACGGGTCGTCCTCGGTCGATACGGCGTCGCCATCGTCGGTCGGTCCCAGCGGCTCACGCTGAACTACCGCACCACCGCGCAGAACCTGCACTACGCGATGAGCATCCTCGACGGCGGCCAGTACGTCGACCTCGAGGAAGAAGGCGAGACGACGGGCTACCGTTCCGCTCGCACCGGGCCGGCACCCGCCATCGAGTCGGTCGACTCACTCACCGGCGAGCTGCGGGCCATCGTCGACCACGTCCGCGCCTGGCTCGACGACGGAGACACCCCCGAGACCGTAGCGGTCCTGGTGCCGGACCGGTTCCACCGAGACCGCGTGGTCACCGCCCTCACCGACGCGGACGTCCCGGCCCGCGCCGTCGATCGTGAACGGCCGCAAGCCGAGAGAGTGCCGGTCATGACCATGCATCGGGCGAAGGGCACGGAGTTCTCCAAGGTCGTCCTCGTGACTGGCAACCCGTCGCCCGCCGAATTGGCACGCATCGAGTCGTTGGACCCGTCTGAACGGGCGGATGCGCAATTGCGGGCCCGATCCCTGAGGTACGTGGCAGCTACCCGAGCCCGAGACCGACTGGTGGTGGTGACCCGAGGCTGAGCGGAGGTCCGGGAGGCAGGTGCCCCCGCCAGCAGGCGAGCGAAAGGATCGGGACCGTGGCGGCGACAGCTGGCGGAAGTTGCGGCTGTGCCCGCGGTCGAAGGGCATGCAAAGGAGCACATCGATGCCGACCATCGGCGACTATCTCGATCTGAGCGCCGGGCAGGCGGTGAGTCAGTGGAGGTCGATCCTCCGACGGACTCCCAGGCCTGGCGCCAGGCAAGAGGACTTTACTCCCGTCGAGACCCTCCTGTGCCTTGCGGCCAGTCTCGTCTTCAACCATCGCCGGTACCGCGGATCGACCGCCCACCTCGCCGAAGAACCGATCCCTACGCTCGCCCGGCTGTTCAGGCGCCCGAACGGCAGCCTGATCGCCAAGATGGGGAACCTCGATGGTGGCCTGGCCCACGGGGCCAGGTACGAGGTCCATGTCGCATCGACCCTCCTCGCCGACCCCGGGCGGCTGGAAGCGACCTACCGGCTCATCCTGGAAGCAGGCCGTGAGGCAGGGATCGGGCCGGACGACCTGCCCGACTTCCTAGGTTTGGAGAGCGGCGGCGAGCTGCAGCTCCTCGGGCAGGAAGAGCTGACCCACTCGGACCTGGAGATGGCGGTCCGGGAGAAGGTCGCCGCCTGGTCGCGGAAGGCACCGGACCTTTCGGAGCGAGTGACCGAAAGACTGCTCATGGCTGCGGTGCGGGTGGGCCAGCATCGGTTCGCGCGCGACGTCCTCCATAACCATGGCCATCGGTGCGCCTTCTGTGGCTTGGGCGTGAAGACGAAGGGCCGCGCGGCCCAACGGATGCTCGTCGCCAGTCACATCAAGCCGTGGCGGGTGAGTACCTCCGCCGAGCGGCTAGACCCGCAGAACGGTGTTGCTGCCTGCCCCACGCACGACGTCGCCTTCGACACTGGGCTCCTAGCAATCGACCACGAGCTGCGGGTGCACGTCCGTCCAGACGTGCAGGAGGCGGTCCGAGCGGATCCGGCGGCGCGTTCGTCCTTCGGAAGTCCACCGCTATCACGTCGGCTGCTGCTGCCAGAGGGAGCCACGGCACCTGCAGAGCGCTATCTGGCCTGGCACTACGCGAACATCTATCAACGGTCGTGATCGAGGTGCAAACCAGCCCAAACGGTCCTATCAACCTGAAGGAGTCGGGCTCACAGTCGCCCCGGCATGTCCTGCTGTCAGTTGCTGCTGATCTTTACTCCCAGCCGTGCGTGAGAACGGTAGGGTCGGCTGACTTTTGTCCATGCGATGGAGCCCACGTCGCGCACCCGCCCGACACCGCCTCCGCTCCGTGATCTACTACAGTCCCAGCATGCCCGCCCGAGCTGTCAGGATCTCCGCCGTCGATCTCTTCTGCGGCGTCGGAGGGCTCTCGCACGGGCTGCAGGATGCAGGCATCCACGTAGCTGCCGGCGTGGACCTCGACCGTACGTGTGACTATCCGTACCGACGGAACGTTGGGGCCCCATTCCATAGGCGAGACGTCCGTGACCTCACCGTCGAGGAACTTTCGGCCATGTGGCCCGCCGGCGCCGTCCGCGTCCTCGCTGGGTGCGCGCCGTGTCAACCATTTTCCTCTTACCGCCGCGGCGTCGACACGTCGAAGGAAGCCCAGTGGCCCCTCGTAGATGAGGTTCGCAGGCTGGTCCAAGGCACGATGCCAGAAATCGTCACCATGGAGAACGTCCCTCGGATCGGCGGCACGCGGATCTTCAGGGACTTCGTCGAGCAGTTGCGCGAGTACGGATACCAGGTGGACTTCGGGTCCTGCTATTGCCCGGCCTACGGCGTCCCTCAGCACCGCCGACGTCTGGTCCTGGTCGCCTCATTGCTTGGTGACATTGCCGTGCCCAAGGGTTCCATCACTCCCGCCGAATACACCACCGTCCGCCGGGCGATCGGCAGCCTGCCGCCGATCGGAAACGGCGAAACCCACTCCGGGGACCCCCTTCACAAGAGCCGCACTCTGACACCGCTGAACCTCGAGCGAATCAAGCGGTCCAGCCCCGGCGGCAGTTGGGAGGAGTGGCCGGAAGAACTGCGCGCTCCTTGTCACCGCAAGGCGTCAGGTGCAACGTTCAGGAACGTGTATGCCCGCATGATGTGGGACGAGCCGTCGCCCACCATCACCACCTTGGCGTACAGCTTCGGTGCGGGACGATTCGGGCACCCCGAGCAGGACCGAGCGATGACACTCAGGGAGGCTGCCATCTTGCAGAGCTTTCCCGAGGACTATGAATTCGTCCGACCGGGTGAGCCGGCGCAGTTCGCGCCGCTTGGACGTCTCATTGGCAATGCAGTGCCGCCACTGTTGGCGAGGGCTGTAGGTGCGACAGTCGTGGAGCACGTCGCAGCGGTGAAGGGTGCCGTGCGCAAGGTTGCGCGTACTACGGCCCTGGTAGAGGGCTGAGGAGCCCCGCAACTGCCGTATCGTCAACGATCGGGACGGCGGCTGCCTTTCTCTGCATGACGAGTCGCTGGGCGGACCTCACCCCCCTGGATCATCCACCTTCCCACGACTCTGGCCAGCCTCGACGAGGCCATCACCCTGGCCGCAGCCCTACGCGACTCACTCGGCCACGTCACCGCCATCGACTTTGGCGAGACCACCCTCAGCGAGGAAGGTCAGCAGTTCCTGCGTACCCGAATCTGGTGTGACGCCAAGCTCGACGGGGCCGACCGCTGCCGACGCCGCGACGACCACGACGGCCCGTGCGGGGCCACGGATGAGGGCCCACGCCGGTAGCGTCCGGGGATGCCCGACACCGCGCACGACGACCTGCTGGCCGGCTTCACGACTCCCCAGCCGTACACCATGGAGGCCGTCGCCGACGCTCCCCCCGCCCCCGGGGTGCACGTGGTCCTCGACGGCGGTGTGGTCATCTACGTCGGCCGGACCAGGCGGGGCCTACGGGACCGCCTCCGGCAGCACCTGACCGGTAACCGAGACTCGTCGGTGCTGCACGACCAGGTCGGACAGCTCCTCGACACCCCGGATAACGCGGCGTCGGCCGCCGACATCGCCGGCTGGCTGAGTCGGCGCGAGGTCCGCTGGCAGGAGACCGACAACCCGGAGGGTACGAAGGAAGCCCTGGTCGTCGCCCTCAAGCCGCGCTTCAACCGGCAGCTGCCGAAGCCACGCCACGTGGACGGTGGCGAATGGCAGAGCGGCTACCGGCCGGACGAAATGCCGGCCCTGCCGCACCGGTAGTGCGAAGCCTTCCTTCGGTGGAGGAGCTCATCCGCCAGCACTGTCTACAGTGTCCCTTCGACCGACGCCCGAACTGAACGGACCGCCCCGTTGCCACTCCCCACGGACCTCGAAGCGGAGATGCGCGCCGATCCAAAGAAGCAGGAGAGTTTCGCCAGACTGGCGGCCGACCCCTACTTCGCGCACGTCGTCTCGGCCAACCAGGCGTACCTTCGGGCCGCCGTGCCCACCTGACGGCGACCGAACGTGATCGCTGGGCCTTGTCCTGCTTGCCCGACACAAACAGGGGGCGTCGGTTCTCGACCGTGAACATGAAGCGGATGGAGGTCTTCGTCCTGCTTCGGACTGAGGAGCCCGAGGATGACACCGCCGTCCACGGGTTCATGGTTGTGCGCGAATCGGTCCTGCGCCGGTACTCCGGCTCGGGGCAGGGCGTGGAGGAACTCAACCCGCACCTGACCTTCGATCGGAGTCGGCGCTACCGGGATGCCGGCGACGACCAGGTCAGGATCTGGGGCTGGTACGACGAGCTGATCGCCGCCCTGGCCGAGGAGCCGTTCGCCGTCGCCGCCCGCGAGCTGGCGGCTTCGCTCCTGACCGGTGTCACCAACAACGCCCGGCATCACAACTACCAGCTCGCCGACCAGGTGCTCGGCCGGGCGGCCGTTCAGGCAGGTTGAGCGGGCTCGCCAGACGGCACGACGACAATCTCCGCTGAAGTGTCGCAGCGGCCGGTTCACGTCAGCAGGATGCGGGCCCTCCTGCTCGGTCCCAGCGTCATCACCCGGAACGGGCAGGGCCCTGTCGGTCAGCAGCCGGTACGCCTCGATGGCGCGTTCCGCCGCGTCCCGGGCCTGCTCCGCCGGGCTCATGCCCCTGCCCCGGTTGCGGAAGAGGGCGCCGTAGAAGGCGGAACAGAAGACCCCACTCTCGTGCCAGCCAATCATGGCGGACGTGCCGATGTAGGTCACGTCGCCCTGGAGGCAGTCCCGCACCGCCTTCTGCCACACTCCGATGCCTGTCTTGCACCCGTCCGCGATGATGGCACCCGCCGAGATGCCCTGTCCTCGGTCCGCCGCAACCTCACCCAGCGTCTCGAGCGAAACCGTCACCTTGCCGTCGGAGCTGGTGAAGCTGGGGGTCACGCTATGGTCGCCATGTGCCATGACGTGCAGGACATCGCACGGTGCGGTGAAGGCGGAGAGTACCGTGTCGGGGTCACGTGACCGGACGAAGTCGATGTCCACGATCGGCTCGTCACCCCCGGCGTTGATGTTCTGCAGCGTTGACTGCACGAAGGTCATCGCCGCGTCGAACGATGAATCCAGCCCGAGGTCCAGCAGGCTGACTCTTCTCGGCTTCATCCGCCCGTCCTCCCCAGCTTGCGCCAACACGTCAGCGTAAAGATCGACCGTACGAGTCGATCCTTGCTGGGTGCTTCCGGCAAAGGCCTCCCTGAGCTCGCCCCTTCGGCGCAGATCGATGTCGTTTCGTTTGAGCGGGCCGGTCAACGGGGCAGAAGCGCGCCTATGCTCTCGGCATCGGGCGAGGCTGCGGTTAGGGGCCAGCCGCGTGGGGCGAGTTCGAGGGGCGCGCGTGGGATTCAACGTCGGCGACATCGTTGCCGTTCAAGCCGACCCCAGTCGAGTCGGACCGGTCATCCAGATTCTTCAGAGCGTCGATGGGTTCGGCCGCTATCGCGTCTTCCACGAAGCGGGAAGCATGCGCGAGTACGCGGAGGACCAGCTGGTGCTCGCAGCGGCGCAACAGGAGGCAACGACTGCTGGCCTGTCTCCCGAAGAGTTCCGAGCCCGCCTGGTCGCCGCCCGGCTCAGTCACCCGCTCACCGATCACGTCTATTCGCTGCGGGCAGCGCGAATCAAGTACGTGCCATTTCAGTTCCGGCCACTCCTGCGCCTCGCCCGCGCCGACGAGCCGCGGCTGCTCATTGCCGACGACGTCGGCGTCGGTAAAACAATCGAAGCGGGCTTGATCATGAAGGAGTTGGCTGCCCGACAGCCGCTGGACCACGTGCTCGTGCTCTGCCCGAAGGCGCTCACGGTCAAGTGGCGCGAAGAAATGCGCCGATTCGACGAGGACTTCCGGGTGCTCGACTCGTCGAGCTTGCGCTACTGCCTCAACGAGGCTCACCTGGACGGCGCCTGGCCCGAGGAGTACCGGCGGGCGATCGTGCACTATGAGCTCTTCGCCCGCACGGCATACCTGAAGGGGGATGGCAAGCGGAAGAAGGACAAAGGCCTGCGCGAGCTGGACCCACCGCCCGCCTTCGACCTGGTCATCGCCGACGAGGCCCACCATCTGCGTACGCCGGGCACGAACTCGCACGAACTCGCCGCGTACCTCAGCGAGATCAGCACCGCCCTCGTCCTGCTCTCCGCGACACCGGTGCAGACGCAGGCCCGGGACCTGTTCACCCTGCTCAACCTCCTTCGTCCCGACCTTTTCCGGACCGGCAGACGTTCTTCGAGGTCGTCGAGCCCAACCGACACCTCAACGCCGCCGTACGGGCTTTGCGCAGCGGTGCGCCCGAGGCCGCCAAGGAGGCGCTCAAGGCGTTGGACACTGCGGCGTACACCAGTTGGGGCCAGCAGGCGATCGCCATTGACCCCCGGTATGACGACGTGCGCAGGCGTCTGGACGCGGCCACCTTGACGACCGACGACCGGGTCCGCTGCATGCGCGAGATCGAGGAGCTGAACACTCTCGCGCCAGTGGTGAACCGTACCCGCCGACGGGACATCGGAGGGTTCACCATCCGTGAGCCCCACACCGTGTCGGTGCCGTTCACACCGGTGCAGCGCCAGTTCTACGACCGCCTGCTCGAAGCCCGCCGCGACCAGCTGCTCACCCGCTACAACCCGGTCGTGGTCCGCCTGATTCTCGACACCCTCGAGCGGCAGGCGTCGAGCTGCCTGCCCGCACTCGCTCGACGCATCGTGGCGGCCGGCGAGCCGGCCATCACGGATCTGACCGACGCCCCCGAGGCCCAACCGGACGAAGATCCGCCGAGGCTTCCCCTTCCGACGGACCCGGACCTCCGTGAGCTGGCCCGTCAACTGCCGCCGGATGATCCCAAACTCGAGCGGCTCCTCCAGGCCGTCAGCGAAGCCCGTGCGATCGACGGTCCCGGAAAGCTCCTCGTCTTCTCATTCTTCCTCGGCACCCTCGACTACCTCGCCGAGCACCTGACGGCGGCCGGCGTCCGCGTCGGGGTCGTCACCGGACGAGTAGCCGAGCCCGACCGACAGCGCCTGCGCGACCGGTTCCGCCTCGACCGGGACGATGCGGAGTCCATCGACGTCCTGCTCTCCAGCGAGGTCGGCTGTGAGGGCCTCGACTACGAGTTCTGTGATCGGCTAGTCAACTACGACATCCCCTGGAACCCGATGCGGATCGAACAGCGCATCGGCCGCATCGACCGGTTCGGGCAGCGCAGCCCGAAGGTGCTGATCCTCAACTTCGTGACCCCCGACACCGTCGAGGAGCGGGTCTTCTATCGTTGCTGGGAACGGCTGGACCTCTTCCGGGACACCGTCGGCGACCTCGAAGGCGTGCTCGGCGAGATGACGCAGGACCTGGCGGCCATCGCCACCAGCCCGGACCTGACGCCCGAGCAGATGGAGGAGCGAGCTCGACAGCTCGCCGACAACGCCGTCCGGCTGGTCGCCGAGACCCGAGGCGTCGAGGACGCGAGCCAGGACCTTCTCGGCCTGGACGACAGCATCACTCAGGACCTCGACGCCCTCGTCGAGGAGGGCCGGGCGGTCACCGAGCAGCAGTTGGAGGAACTGGTCCGCGCGTACCTGACGCGGCCCCCTGTCTCCGGGCACCTGGACCGGCTGTCCGAGGACGAGCTGCGGCTCCGACTGCCTCAGTCCGCGCGGTCCGAACTGCTCGCCGCCATCAGTCGGAACGAAGCCCGGCTCGGCGGCGGCCGGCCCGTCCAGCAGCTACGCCACTGGCTCCTTGAGAAGGACAGCGGCCTGCGGCTGACCTTCTCCGCCGAGGCCGCCAGCCGGGACCGGTCGATCACCTTCCTGACCGCCACCCACCCGCTCATTCGCCTCGCGGTGGCGGCCCTCGCGCCCGCCGAGGACGAGCAGCTACGCCCGCAGCTTCGCATCGTCGATCCGGATCTGCCAGAAGGCCGCTATGTCTTTGCCTGCGACACCTGGGAGACGATCGCCGTGCGGCCGGAGTTCCGCACCGTGTCGTTCGTCGTGGACGCAGCCCGGCTGACGGCCAGCAAGACCGTGGAACGTCGCCTCTTTGCGCTGCTGGCCGACGCGTTGCCGGGGGAGGCCGGGCCCGCCGCCGACCTGCCGGATGCGGGAGCGGCACTTGACAGCTACGCCGAGCAGCGCCGCCGAGACGCCGCGAGGGACGCACATGCCCTCAACCAGGTACTGCTGGCCCGCCGAACCGGAAGCCTCGAGGCTCACCACCAGCGAGCCCTGCAGCGCCTCAACGACCGTCTCACTGGCGAGACCGAGCCTCGAATGCGGACCATGCTCACGGCACAACGCGCACGCGCCGTGCGGAAATTCGAGCAGCGCCGTGAACAACTGGAAGGACGACGTCGGGTCGACATCGTCAGCCATCGGATCGCGGAGGGAGTGTTGACGATCGGCCATGCCGAGTGACTACACGCGCATCCGCGAGGACAACATCCGGGAGTACGGCGAGGGCACCCGCCACCTGGACTTCCTGCAACGGCTGTACGCCGACCGCACCCACTTCATCCTCGAGCTTTTGCAGAACGCTGAGGACGCTCGGGCATCGCACGTCACGTTCACCCTGCACCCGGACCGACTGGTCGTGGAGCACGACGGCCGCGCGTTCAACGACGAGGACGTTCGGGGCATCTGCGGGGTCGACGCCTCTACCAAGACCAGCGAGCTGACCAGCATCGGCAATTTCGGCATCGGCTTCAAATCCGTCTACGCCTACACCCTCGCACCTATGGTGCACTCCGGCTCCGAGCATTTTCGCATCCGCCACTACGTACGCCCTGAGGCCGCTGATGGTCCGCCGGACCTCCCCGCTGGCCTCACCCGCTTTGAGTTCCCGTTCGACCGCGAGAGTGTGCCTGCCGAGACCGCCTATACCGAGATCGGCGGCGGTCTGAAGAGGTTCGATCCGGTTGCCCTGTTGTTCCTCCAGCATGTTCGACAGGTCATAGTGCTGGCAGGCAGCGGAGCGGTCACGTTCACCCGGCTGGCGCGCGGCGAGTTGTCGCCAGACGTGGAGCTGGTGGTCCGCCAGAACGATCGGGTGATCCATCACCAGTACTGGGGGTGTACCGCCGGAGCTTGGACGGCATCGGCCACCCCGGACGGCGGGTCGAGATGGCGTTCAAGCGGACGAGTGGGGCACCGGACGCCCCTGTCGAGCGCATCCCCCACGCGCCGCTGGTGGTGTACTTCCCCACCGACAAGCCGAGCGGCCTGGGGTTCCTGTTGCAGGCGCCGCTGCGAACGACCCCGGCACGGGACAACATCCCGGAGCGGGATCCGGACAACGCCCGAGTCATCCTGGAAGCCGGCCACCTGCTGATCGAAGGTCTCGAGGAGCTGCGCCGTAAGGGGCGTCTTGGGATCGACGTGTTCGACGTTCTGCCCATCACTGTGGTGGACTTCCCCGCCGGATCCTTGTTGCGGCCGTTGTTCGACGCACTTCTCGACGCGGTGCGGACCCGACCACTTCTTCCGGTCGCCGGACCGTTGGGCCACGCTCCCGCCACACGGATGCGTCTTGCCCGGAGCTCGGGCCTGCGCGACTTGTTGACGCCGGAGCAACTCGGTGTCCTGGAGGGGACGGGCGATCCGCTGCAATGGCAGCCGGCGCGGCTCACCCGGGAACGGAATCGCGACCTGTGGGATTACCTGCACGACGTTGTAAACATCGACGAGCTCGACGCCGAGTGGCTCGTCGACAAGCTTGACAGGACGTTTCTGGAGGTAGCTCAGGACGCGTGGCTCGTTCAGCTGTACCGATTCCTCGCTCAGAGCCCCGCACTGTGGCGCAGGCCGCGGCCGCCCTGGAACCGGCCGGGACCCGCGCGGGAGCTACCGCTGATCCGGCTGGAAGACGGTCGGCAGGTGGTGCCGTTCGGTGCCGACGGACGTCCGCGGGCGTACCTGCCCGGACCCGTGTCGTCGAGCTTTCCGATGGTGCGGGCGGAGGTCGCTGCCAATGCAGAGGCGCGGGCCTTCCTCGAAGAACTCGGCCTGTCCGAGCCCGACGCCGTGGACGAGGTTCTCGAATACGTCGTGCCGAAGTACGGCAATCCATCCACTGCGATTGCCGACGAGCAGCACGACGACGATCTTGCAAAGATTCTCCGCGCGATGCAGGCTGCGACGAGAAGACGCAGAGACACCTTGGTCGAGGTGCTACGCAACACGCCGTTCCTGCAGTGCCGGTCAGCTGGGGCTTCGGCCTTTTCGTTCCGGTCTCCCTCCGTCGCCTACTGGCCCCACGAGGACCTGGAGCACTACTTTCTACCAACCCCGCACGGCTGGTTCCTGCACGAGCGCTATCGGCCCTACCAACAGGAGCTGGGCCCGGTGGGAGTGGCGCAGGGGGTCCGGGTGCTGTCGTCGCCGCCGAACCCACTCGGGCACGTCGTCCTCCGCGCAGACTGGGGCGACCACAGCCGAGGACTGCACGGTTTCGACCCGAACCTGCGCTTCGCCGGCCTCGAAGCTGCCGTGACCCAGCCCGATCGCCAGCGGTCGGCGTACGTGTGGAATCGGCTGCTGCTGCCGTACGCGAGCCGGCTGCGCGGAATCGTGGAGTCCTCAGGTCGGCAGGACTACTCCAACAGCAGGTCCGTCGAGACGATGTCCAAGGCGCTGGAAGTCGCTGTCGCTCACGCATGGCTTCCCAGAAAGACGGGCGAGTTCGTCGAGCCCGCCAAGCTGTCGCTGGACGACCTACCCGACGACTTCGAGCCGAGCCAAGCCCTTGCCGACGCACTCGGTATGGTCTCCTCCGCCATTGTGCAGGTGAGCACAGAACTCAACCTGTCCGTGGCAACGCTGCGCTTCCTGGCCGAGAACCCGGACGCGGCCGTCGAGCTCGACCAATTGCGCCAACGCTACGAACAGAAGGAACAGGATGGTGCTCAGGCGGCAGCCGGCGCCGCCTTTACTCCTGAGGGTTACGCCGACGCCCTACAGGATGCTTTCGACAAGCCGGCGGTACAGGATGAGCCGGAAGCTGCCCCGGTGCCGTCCGGAGGTCGAGTTGTAGCCCCAGCAGCGCGTAGGCAGCGCACCCGGGAGGCGATCAGCGATGACTTGTCGGAGGAGCCCGCGCGGCGGGACCGGTTCCGAGTCATCGGGCGCAAGGTCTGGGACGGCAAGGACCCGGCAGTCCGGCAGTTCTTGTTGGAGCAGTATGCCGGCGGCTGCCAGATCTGCACTGCTACCTTTCCGAAGCGCGACGGTATGCCGTACTTCGAGGTTATCCATCTTGTCTCGCACACGGCTGCCGCATGGATCGGTCGCCCGGGTAACATACTGTGCCTCTGCCCGACTTGCGCCAGCAAATTTCTCTACGGCGAGGTCCGATCCGAGGATCTCCTGTCGCAGATCCAGCAATGGAAGACAAGTGTCGAGGGTGGGCTCGGTGACAGCTTGCGGGTCGAGCTCTGCGGCGAGCTTGCGACCATTGACTACACGGAGAAGCACCTCCTGGACCTGCAGGAGATGATCCGTACCGATGACGTTGCACTGCCGGGATAGCAGGCAATGGTAAGTGGCTAGTTGTTGATAGGTGGGGGCTCCGGCGGGCAACCAGGGCTGGTCTGAAGACCACGCAAGAATATCGATGATTCGCACGTCGGTGAGCCGGCTCGCTGCCTCGACGACAAGGCGATCCTGGTGTCGGCCAGCGACCTCACGAAGGATCGCGAGCCCGAACCACGTCCCGTCCGTATGTGCCGCCCAGTAGGCACCGCCGTGGTGCAGCCTAACGCCCTTGCAGCCGCCCGAGGTCCCGCGCGGCCTGCTTTGCCGACTCTCGGTACAGGAAGCAGGCGGCTGTCGAGGATGGGGAACAACGCTGGACGCATGAGGTACAGCGACTTGTCGGCATCCGCATCCGGTCGCACCTTCGACAGGTGCACCTCGAACGCGGCGACAACCTCGTCGAAGCTCATCGCGGACACCATCGCGGCGTACCGCAGAGCTTGCAGCTCCATGTGGCCGCCGTCGTCGGTGCGCTTCAGCTCGACGACCACCAGGTGCCCGGCTTTGTCCACCGCGAGCAGGTCGATGCGACGCCGGGAGTCCTCCCAGTTCCCGAACTCCTCGGCGATGACGAGCAGATCCGGACTGAGCACAGCGATGTCGTCGCGGAGAAGCCGCTGCAGATCGTTGCGCTCGTAGATGCCGAGAGCCGCGAACCGTGCGGCGTCATGCCGGCGTAGCCGGTCCCCATGGATCTCGTACAGCGGCATGCGTCTTCCTTGGCGTGGCTAGAAAATGAGGGAGGGCAGGCCGCCAGCGGCGGCCACCGCCTGGCGGAGGCGGAGCTGAGCAGCGTGAACCACTCGACGTAGTCGTCCCACTCGTCGGTGTTCACGATGTCGCCTTCCCGGTATTCGGCGATGCGGCACCCCTTCCTGCCAGTCAGCGGTTCGAAGGACAGGGATGCCGGGTAGGCCGGTTCGAGCTTCGACTGTGCCGACGCGAAGCGAGTGTCATTGACGGCCGGATCGGGGTGCTGGAAGAAGATCTCGCTCGACAACCCGGCGCGACCGAACGTGCAGGCGTAGGACACCCCGCTCATGCCGCTGAGCAACGAGTACCAGTTCTGCGGGTACCCCTTGGTTGAGGTCGTCCACTGGAGCTGGCGCTGCTGGATAGCCGCCAGAAACATCGTCCAGAACGACTGGTAGGCCGGGTTGCGGCCGCTCGTCGCGGCGTCGTGGGTGCTCGCCCTTACCCTCTTGCCCCAGTCGTTGGGCTGCACGACCAAGCGCATGAGCGGTGCGGGAATGGACTGGCCGATCCGTACGGCGCTGATCTCGATGCCGAAGAAGCGGGTGTTCTCGTCGGTCCTGGTGTTCAGCCAGTCGAGGGCCGCGCGATGCTCCTCCCGGAAGCTGGTCGCGATCCAGACCACGTTTACGGGGTCGGTCCCGCCGGCATAGGTGAGCAGCTGGCCCAGATGGCTGTGGTCCGTCCTCTCCAGCTGGTTCTCGATGATTACCGTTTCGTTCGTCGCCTCGTCGAAGCCGAGGAGGTCCAGGGAAAAGCCGCCCACCGGGTGCTCCGCGGCCGAGAGCGCCAACTCCATTCCCAGCACATCACCGAGAACCTCGGCGTTGGCGAGCAGCCATGGCGTGAAGGTGTGCGCCCAGACGTCGCGGACGTCGACGTTGTCGAGCTTGCCCAGCGTTGGTCGGATTATTGGACCAACTCCCTCGACTTCCCCCAGCGGCGTCGCGACCTGCCCGGTCGGGAAGGTGTTGACCGGCGCGGGCTCCGAGCTGAACGGGGTCACCGGCGAGGGCATCGTGGACGACTTCCGCCCCAACGGTGGTCCCGCGACCGCCCCGACGTCGGCCACCTCGGGTGCGTACGAGGAGGACGCGTTCGCCGGCAACTGGTCCGACACGGCGTACGCCATCTGCGCCACGGCGTAGCAGTCACTCATCCGGTGTGGCCGCCCCGCGCGTCCGCGGAGCGGCTGCACCGTTGACCGGTCGGCTCAGGCGCCGCCCTGGCGTTGGACCCGTCCGTCGCCGGAGACCTTGGCCCGATCCAGGTCGCGTTCAGTGCCGGCGGGGCCGGTCGCGGTACGGCGGTGCCGCTGGTCGGGCGAGTGCTCCACGGGCGAACCCTGGCGGCCCGGAGCGCCGCTGCCCGGATGGCGCCGGCCTCGTGCCGACTCGCCGCCGCTGTCGTGTTTGTTCTGCTTGTGGCTACCCATGGCTTGCGCGTACCCGGTCACCCTGCGGCTAGTCATGGACCCAGGTCGGCGGCCGTGTCGGACCCGGAATGTAGGGCGGACGGCCGATCTGGAGCAGCCCGGCCTTTCGTGCGTATGAGGGAAACTCCGCCCCGGTACACGGCAGTCGGTGCTGTGTCTCGCGCAGTGCGTCGATGATGGCACCGGCGTTGACTTCGGTGAGCCTGCCGGATCGGCACCGATCTGCGAGAAGCCAGATCGTCCCGTGCACCTCCAGCCCGTAGGCACGGCCCACTTTGGTGGCAATGCGGTCATCGGTGACCGCCGTACCGCCGTGTATCTCGGCCGCTGCGAAGACGCTCGCCTCACCGACGTCTCGTCTGTCGGCGCCGATACGGCGTACCCAATCCGAAAAGCACCGGATCTCGGTGATTGTGTCGAGTGCGATGACGTCGATCCAGGCAAGCTTCAGCGCCGCGGTGAGAGCCGGCTCCCGCTGCGCACTGGTGCGGAGCTCATCGAGCACGACGGCGGTGGTAGCCGCGCGCCTTCCAACGATCAGGTCCGCCAGCACGTCGAGCCGGTCGGCGAGGGCGAAATGGTGCAGCACGGTGGTGTCGAAGACGAGCAGTGGCTCGCAATCCTGACCTGCGTTGCTCACGGTGCCAGGTCTGTTTCATCGCGCGCGGGCAGGTCATCCAGCCCGATCTGGCCATGCAGGAGTTCGACCGCGCGGGCGTCCGATACGAGATACCGGCGCCACGCCTCCATGACGGCGTGCGAATAACCCGGCGGTACGCGAATGGCGTCGAGATCTGGCTGGGGGGCCCAGCCAACCGCATCCATGATCTCCGCCCGGGTTGGGGTGGTTCGGCTCCAGCGCACCGCTGACGCATCGAGCCACCCAGCGCGTTCCGCCTGGCGCACGGTCAGGGACCATGACGTGCGGTAGCGCGCGGTGAGCTGGATCATCTCTTCGCGGGAGGCTGGACGGCTGTTGACATCGCCGAACGCGGCGACCGGAAGGAGCAGCTCGGCGGCGAAAGCGTTGATCAGACTTTCCCGATCGGCGCGGGAAACGTGTACCGCCAGATCGCTGGAGTATTCGTCGCCCAGAACCAGGTGGCCCAGCTCGTGGGCGGCGGTAGCTCGACGCCGGCCAGGATCTCCCTCCAAGCTGACGACCGACACTGCCAGGTCCCCGTCCACCATCGATGCGCCTTCTCCCGGAAGGTCACTGACGAGGACGTACTGGCCGCTGCGTTCACAGAACTCCATCAGGGTGTCAATCGGCTCCGTACCAATCCCCCGCCTGTCACGCAGCCATCGAGCAGCGATACGGGCGTCATCATCGGAGGTGACACTCCCCTCGTACCGGACGGGACTGACGAGGGTGAGGGTGCCGGCGTCAAGTAGCTGGCGGACGTCCCTGAGCCAGGAGGCGAGTGTGATCTCCAGTCGTTGAGAACGCCTCGCCACGTCTGTGTCGTTGTCTTCGGCCATGAGTTCCGAGCGGCGCGAGATCACCGCCGATCGTCGCTCAAGCAGGTGATCGATAGGTACGTCGAGTGCGGCCGCGAGCCTGATGAGTTCCAAGGCGTCTACCCGCCGAACGCCGGACTCGATCTTGGCGATCATCGTTCGATCGAGGCCGAGTTGAGCACCCAGTTCGGCCTGAGAGAGGCCAGCCCCCAGTCGGGTCTGGCGCACCTGCTCGCCGACCGTCGTCCAGTCGCCGGTTTCGGTCATGGTGCGATAATCGCACGCGCCCTTGCTCTACGTCTCGACCGTAGCGAATCGACATTACGGATCTAGATGGCGTTTACGCCCCTCGATACCCCGACATGGCGTTCTCGGCCGCCGGATGGTCGAGGCCGGCCATAACCTGCGGGCAGCGGAGATCCCCACGTAGGGCGGACTGCTCCGCGACTTGAGGGAGGTAGACATGCCCAGGCCATTACCGGGGGAGCAGGCCCCGATCACCGTAAAGCTGGACCGGTGGCGGGCGGGGTTGCCGCCGGACGCCTGGCCCGACAACTTCCCATCGAGCGGCGAGGTCTGGCGGCGCGACGCCTTCGCGGTGGCCGATGCGTACCGAGCCGGCTCGGCCACCGCCCGGCAACTGCTGACCGCTGTGCTGGTCTGGGGTTACGGACCCATCGGGTACGGGCCGTGGCGCACCGCCAGGTCGCTCGGCGCCGACCCCGATGGCAAACGCCTGGCGTACGCGCTTGAGGAGGTGTCCGCGTCAGCACCCGACGAGGACGCGTTGCGCACCGCGTACCGCCGCTTCCGCGACCCCAACCACGCTCGCCTGCCGTGGTTGGGGCCGGGATTGTTCACCAAGGTCCTCTACTTCGCCGGCTACCGGCGAGGGGTTGGCGGCGTGCAGCCGCTGATCCTCGACCGCGTCGTGGCCAGCCGTCTCCCCAGCGAGGCCGGCGTCGGCCGTCGTTCCGGCTGGTTGTCGGAGGAGTGGCTCGCGTACCTGCGCTGGGCGGCCGAGCAGGCCCAGGCCAGAGGCATTGAACCGGACGCGGTCGAGATGGCTGTCGTGCACGACGCCGAGGCGGCTAGGAGATAGCGCGCAGGCGGGCGTCGAGGGCGTCGAGGTCGGGGACGAACCAGATGTGCCCGGCCTGGTTCGACTCGTGCACCAGGGCCCGTAGCGCCGAGCTGCCGTCCAGGTGCGCCGAGATGTCACCGACGACGGCCAGGCGCAGCCGGTAGTTGACGAACTTCTGCATCACCTCGCCGGCGAAGCGGGTGCCCAACGAGAAGAAGCGTTCGTCGAGTCGGTTGGCCGGCACTGCGACCACCTGTGCGCCGGCGAAGGCCGCGCCGATCAGGTCCAGCGCGTCCTGTTCGGTGGCGACGGTCGGGCCGGCCGGGTCGCAGACCAGCACCGGCACCCCGGCGCGTTCCTGGATCTGGTCAGGCATCGTGGACCTCCCGGTCGAGTAGGCCGTTGTCGGCATTGAGGACGGCGTCGAGCAGGTGCAGCACCTCGGCGGTGCCGGCGGGATCGCCGAGGATGATGATCTTCAGGCGGCGGCGGTCATCGTCGTGCACGGTCTGCACCCGCAGCGGCCGGGCCGGGTCGTGCCCGGTGTTGACGCTGGCCAGCACGAGCGTGCCGAGCCGGTCGGCGGCGGCCCGGTCGACACCGTCGATCTGCACGATGCTCGACACCTCGGCCTGGCCGGCCACGGTGGCGGCGGGCGGCCGCCCGGTGAGCGCGTCGAGATCGCTGGCGGCGATCCGGTACTGCTTGCCGATCCGCACGGCGCGCAGCCGGCCCGAGCGTATGTAGCCGCGCACCGTCCGCACGTGCAGGCCGAGCCGGTCGGCAACCTGCTCTACCGAGTACATTTCTTCTGTCATCGTTCCCTATCCTACCTCTACAGGGAACGATGAGGAATTATGCGCCGTCGGCTTGTCACATCTCGACGCCCAGCGTCGGTGGGGTCCAGTACCGTCTGGGAACCATGGACGCGCGGGTCGGCGACGCCATCATCGGGCGGGATCACCCCGCGGCTCTGCTGCGCGCCGAGTTGGATCGGGCCGCCACGAGTCACGGCGGTTTCGTCCTGGTCACCGGTGAGCCGGGCATCGGCAAGACAACCCTCGTCACGTCGGTGGCGCGGGAGGCCCGCCGGCGTGGCGCGCTCGTGCTCGGCGCGGCCTGCTGGGATTCCGACAGCGCCCCCGGCTACTGGCCGTGGGTGCAGGTCCTGCGCGCCCTGCGCCGCTCCGCCGACGACTGGGCGCTCGCCCGACCGGACGCCGAGCCGGCCCTCGCCGCCCTGCTCGGCGAGACCGGCGCCGGTGACGTGCCCGGCCTCGCCGCCACCTGGACCGCTCCGGACGAGGGCAGCCACGTCGCCGACCAGGAGGCGTTCGCCCTGTACGACGCGGTGACCGCCGCGCTGGTCGCGGTCTCGGCGCACCGGCCGGTGGTGGTCGTCCTCGACGACCTGCACTGGGCCGACCCGGCCTCGCTGCGGCTGCTGGCGTTCGCCGCCCAGCACACCTGGTTCGAGCGGCTGTTGCTGATCGGCACGTACCGCGACGCGGAGGTCGAGGCGGGCGAGCACCCGTTGCGCCCGCTGCTGATGCCGCTGGTCGCCAAGGCCACCACGATCACCCTCACCGGCCTCGCCCGCGACGAGGTGGCCGCGTTGATGGCGCGTACCGCCGGGCGGGAGCCCGACGCCGACCTGGCCGACGAGGTGCACCGGCGTACCGGTGGCAACCCCTTCTTCGTCGAACAGACCGCCCGGCTGTGGCATGCCGACGGCACGACCGGCACCATCGCGCCCGGCGTACGGGAGGCGGTGCGCCGGCGGCTCGACCAGTTGCCCGCGGCGGTGGTCGAGGCGCTGACCGTCGCCGCCGTGCTCGGCCGTGAGTTCCACCGGGAGGTCCTGGCGGCCAGCGCGGCGGCCCCGGCGGCGCAGGTCGACCGGCTGCTCGACCAGGCGGTGACCGCCCGGCTGGTGGTCGCCCGCAGCGGCGGCCGGTTCGCCTTCGCCCACGACCTGGTCCGAGAGACCCTCTACGACGGGCTCACCGCCGACGACCGGCAGGCTCGCCACGCCGTGGTGGTCCGTGCGGTGGACCCGCCGACGGCCCTGACCGACCGGCTGATCCCGGCCGACCTGGCCCGACACGCCTACCTGGCCGGCGCCGCGCTCGACCGGGCCCGGGTCGTCGAGCTGCTGGTCGCCGCCGGGCGGGACGCGTTCGCCCGGCTCGCCGCCGACGAGGCCGGGGTGCACTTCCGCCGGGCGTTGGAGATCGTCGAGGACCCGGCGCAGCGGGTCCGGCTGCTCGTCGACTTCGGTGAGGTGCAATATCACCACGCCGGTCGGGACGAGGCCGTACGCCTGCTCGCCGAGGCCGCGGCGCTGGCCCGCACGCTCGACGACCCGGTGCTGCTGGCCCGCGTCGCGCTCACCGTGCACCGGTCGCGCCAGGTGGACACCATCCGCTCGGTTGACACCGCGAATCTGGTGCGCGAGGCGTACCAGCGGTTGATCGGCGAGCCGTCCGCCACCGCGTCGGTGGCCACGCTGGTGGCCGATCTGATCACCGCGACGGAGACCATCGCCCGTTCCGGCCGCGACGACGAGGCGCTCACCTTCAGCCTGTGGGCCCGCCACGACACCACCTGGGGCCTGGGCACCGCGGCGGCGAGAGCCGCGCTCACCGCCGAGATCAGGGAGGTGGCCCGCCGCTCGGGCGACCGGGAGACCGAGCTCTGGGCCACCTCGCTGCGCTGGGTGGCGTTGCTGGAGCTGGGCGACCCGCGCTTCGTCGAGGAGTTCACCGCCTTCGTCACCGTGGGTCAGCAGGGTGAGCTGGCCCGTCCCCGAATGGCGGCGGCCGTCGACGGCGGGATCATCGCGGCGTTCCGGGGCGACTTCGCCGAGGCCGACGAGCGGTTCACCGTCATCGCCGACCTGTCCGACCCGGGGCACGCCGAGTTCGCCTTCATGGGCCATCACCTGCGCTGGGCCCGGCTGCTCTTGCAGGGGCGGTTCGACGAGATCGACGCGCTGCTGCGCGAGTGGGCGCCGACCGACTACCCCTACCGGGAGCTGCTGTCGGCCATCACGGCGGCCGAGCGCGGCGATGACGAGACGGCGGTGCGGCTGACCGCTGTCATCGAGGCCGCCGACATCCACTACCCGCGCCCGGTGTCACCGCTGTGGCTGCGCCTGCGGGCGCAGGCCGCCGCCGCGTCCCGCGATCCGCGGCGCTGCCGCGACGCGCGGGCCGCGCTGACCCCGCACCGGGGGCAGTGGGCGGTCGGGCTCTTCGGCTGCGACATCAGTGGGCCCATCGACCACTGGCTCGCCGTGGTCGACGCCGCCGAGGAACGCTGGGACGACGCGATCGCCGGATTCACTGCGGCCCGCGAGGCCGCCGACCGGATGGGCTCCCGACCCTGGTCGCTCATCGCCCGCGCCGGGCTGGTGAACGCCCTGGCCGGCCGCGACCACCCGGGCGACGCCGCGACGCTGGCCGAGCTGCGCGCCACCACCACCCGGGACGCCACCGCCCTCGGCATGCGACAGGTGCTCCTCCGGCTCGCCGTCCCGGAATCCGCCGACGTCGAGCCGGGCCACGTCGCCGGCCGGGGCGAGGACGCCGGGCCAGGCCGAGTCGGCCTCCCAGGCCGGACCACCGAGGCGGGCCAG